>CAJFPI010000037.1 GCA_904398675.1 uncultured Oscillospiraceae bacterium | reverse complement strand
GTGAACCTCCGCAGCGCCGTGTCCATCGCCCGGCGCCTCCAGGACCCCCTGGCGGAGCTGGTGAAGATCGATCCCAAGGCCATCGGTGTGGGACCGTATCAGCACGACATGCCCCCCACGCGGCTGGATGAGGCCCTGGGCGCCGTGGTGGAGGACTGCGTCAACGCCGTGGGTGTGGATGTAAACACCGCCTCCCCCTCCCTCCTCACCCGGGTGGCGGGCCTGAACGCAACCACAGCGAAAAATATCGTCCTGTACCGGGAGGAGAATGGGGCCTTTACCACCCGGAAACAGATTTTGAAGGTGCCCAAGGTGGGGCCTAAGGCATTTGAGCAGTGCGCCGGTTTCCTGCGGGTGCCGGAGAGCAAGAACGTGCTGGACAACACCGCCGTCCACCCGGAGAGCTACGCCGCGGCGGAAAAGCTCCTGGAGGAGACGGGGTACACCCTGGCCGATGTGGCCGCCGGGCGGCTGGCGGATCTGAAAAAGCGGATGGAGCAGGCGGGGCTGGAGAATCTGGCGGAGCGGTGCGGCGTGGGGGTGCCCACGCTGCAGGACGTGGCGGCGGAGCTCCAGAAACCCGGCCGGGACCCCCGGGACGAGCTGCCGCCCCCCATCCTCCGCACCGACGTGCTGGAGATCAAGGACCTGAAACCGGGGATGGTCCTCACCGGCACGGTGCGCAACGTCATCGACTTCGGTGCCTTTGTGGATATCGGCGTCCACCAGGACGGCCTGGTCCACATCTCCCAGATCTCCCGGAAATTCATCCGGCACCCCTCGGAGGCTGTCAGCGTAGGGGACGTGGTGAAGGTGGTGGTGCTGGAGGTGGACGAGAGGAAAAAGCGCATCGGCCTCAGCATGAAACAGGTGCCGGACAATTGAGTGAGACAACGGGCCGCCGGGCGGACAGCGCGTTGTGACCTACCTCTGGAAACTGGCGGAGGAGCCGGAGGCCGAGGCCGCCGACTTCACCGACGTGGCCGCCGACGCGGACTACGCACAGGCCGTGGCCTGGGCCGTCAGCGAGGGCATCACCACCGGTACCAGCGACACCACCTTCTCCCCCGACTCCACCTGCACCCGGGGGCAGATCGTCACCTTCCTCTACCGGGATCTGGCCCAGTAACCGGACCGGACAGACAAAACCCGCCCTGTTTCCCACGGGATCAGGGCGGGTTTTTCCGGCATAAAACCGGCCTCCGGAACACATACTAGGCAAAATTGCCAACAGGAGGCGTGCTATGGAGCAGTTGTCGGCCAGCCTGCAGGAGAATCAGGCGGTGCTGGATGAAAAGATCGGCGTGGGACGAAACTTTGATGTGATCTCCCGGGATCTTGTCATCGGCGGAGTCAGAGCGAGGCTGTATGTGGTGGACGGGTACGGAGATGACGGAGTGATTGAGCGCATGCTCTCCTTTCTGCTGTCCGTGACAGAGGATCAGATGGCACAGCTTCAGGACATGCAGCAGCTCATTGACCGGTATATCACCTTCGGCGAGGTCAGCGCGGAAAATCAGGTGAGGAAGATCCTCACCGGCGTCTTCCTGGGAAAGACGGCCCTGGTGGTGGAGGGGTTTGACCGCTGCGCCCTGATCGACGCCAAGACCTTCCCCGGGCGGGAGGTCCAGGAGCCCACCAACGGCCGGGTGCTCCGGGGATCCCATGACGGGTTTGTGGAAATCCTGCTGAAAAACACCTCTCTGATCCGCCGGCGCATCCGGGACGAAAACCTCACCCTGGAGAGCCGCCAGGTGGGCCGCACCGGCCGCACCGACGTGGTGCTGGCCTATATGGAGGACCGGGTGGACCGGGATCTCCTGGAGGAGGTCCGGGGAAAGCTTAAGCGCATCGACATCGGCGCCGCCGCCATGAGCCAGGAGAGTGTGGCGGAATCCATGATGACGCCCCAGTGGTACAATCCCTTTCCAAAGGTCCGCTACACCGAGCGGCCGGACACCGCCACCGCCTGCATCATGGAGGGGCATGTGGTGCTGCTGGTGGACAACTCCTCCTCCGTGATGCTGCTCCCCACCCACTTCTTCGACTTCATGGAGGAGGCCAACGATTTCTACTTCCCGCCTCTGGTGGGTACCTATTTCCGCTATATCCGCATGGCGGTGTTCCTGATGTCCCTGATCGTCACTCCGGTGTGGTATCTTCTGGCCAAGAGCCCCCACAATGTGCCGGAATGGCTGCAGTTCATCACCGTGGAGGAGATGGGGCATGTCCCCCTCCTGGTGCAGCTGCTGCTGGTGGAGTTTATCATTGACCTGCTGAAACTGGCCTCCCTCAACACCCCCGACGTCCTCAGCAACTCCTTTTCCATGATCGGCGCCCTGATATTGGGGGATTTTGCCGTCCAGGCCCGGTGGCTGGTGCCGGAGGTGCTGGTATATATGGCCTACGTGTCCATCGCCTCCTTCGCCCAGCCCAGCTTTGAAATGGGCTACGCCTTCAAGATCATGCGGGTGGTGCTGCTGCTGCTCATCGCCCTGTGGGACTGGTGGGGATTCGGGATCGGGATGGTGCTGTGGCTGGTGCTGCTCTTTACCACAAAGCCTATCGCCGGAAAGGGGTATATGTACCCCCTCTGGCCCTTCAACTGGCGGGCGCTGAAGGAGCTTTTGATCCGGCGGCCCATCAACGATAAAAACTCATGAAAAAAGTACGGGCAGTCAAAAAAGTCCCGAAGGACTTTTTTGACTGCCCGAAAAATGCCGTTACTTTCCCGCTGCTGCGCCGCAGGAAAGTCCTCGCTGCGCTTGCCGCACGCCTTGCGCAGCAAGGCTTTGCGGGGCATTTGATCCTATTCGAGGCGGGCTTTGCCCCCTCGAGCTCCCCCTCGCGCAACACAATTTTGCTATATAAAAACATAGCAAAATTGGCCATGTGCCGCTTTCAGCGGCGCGGCCATGAGATCCAAGCGCATGGGTCGGGACGGCCCACATACGCGAAACTTCCTGTGCCCCGGCTTTTGCCTGTGCTCGTGGTGCGCCTGAAGGGAGTTTTTTAACTACCGCTGTCTTTCGTGCTCTGACGGCTGTAAATCGGCCGGACAGGCCTTTGGGGGCATTTCACTTGCCCTCCGGGCGGAGGGGCTACGCCTGGGCCCTGGCCGCGGCGGCGTACAGCTCGTTTTTGCTCAGCCCCGTCTCCTCCGCCACGGCCTTTGCCGCGTCCTTCAGCCGCATCCCCTCCGCCCGGCGGCGGAGCACCTGCTGGACGCCCTCCTCCAGGGTGACGGCCGGGGCCGCCTCCGCCTCCGGCGCGCCGCCCACCACCAGGACAAACTCCCCCCGGGGCGGCTCCTCCTCATAGCGGGCCACAGCCTGGGAGAGGGTGGTGCGGATGGTCTCCTCGTGGAGCTTGCTCAGCTCCCGGCAGAGGGCCAGGGGGCGGTCCCCCAATGTGTCCAGCAGGTCCTGCAGGGTGGCGCGGAGCTTGTGGGGCGCCTCATAGAACACCATGGTGCGCCGCTCATCCGCCAGGGACTGGAGATGTTCCCGGCGGTTTTTTTTGTTGGTGGTGAGAAAGCCCTCAAAGGTAAACCGGCCGGTGGGCAGGCCCGAGAGGGCCAGGGCGCACACCAGCGCGCTGCACCCCGGGACGGCCAGCACCTCCACCTGGTGCGCCCCGCACAGCCGCACCAGGTCCTCGCCGGGATCGCTGATGGCGGGCATGCCCGCGTCGGTGACCAGGGCGCAGGTCTCCCCGGCCAAAAGCCGCTCCAGAATGGCCTGCCCGGCGGTGACATGGTTGTGCTGGTGGTAGCTCACCAGGGGCTTTTTGATGTCAAAGTGGGTGAGGAGCTTTCGGGTGACCCGGGTGTCCTCGGCGGCGATAAAGTCCACCGCCTGCAGCGTCTCCACCGCCCGGGGGCTGAAGTCACCCAGGTTTCCGATGGGAGTGGCCACAAGATACAGCGTTCCTGCCATGGCTATGGCTCCTTTCTCAGGGAAACATCACGAAAGTAGATCCGGCGGAGCTCGGAGGTGTCCGTCCCGTCGGCGTGGTGCAGGAAAAGGGGCGGCTCCACCCGGAGCCCCGGTTTTCCGCCCCGCCGCCCCTCCACAAGCGCCAGGGAAGGGGTATGCCCCGGGGCGTGCTGCACCAGGCGCAGCCGCTTGGGCTCCAGGCCGCTCTGCCGCATGGCCTCCATGAGATCCACCAGCCGCTCCGGCCGGTAGACCACCGCCAGGGCGCCGCCCCAGCGCAGCAGCCGGGCGGCGGCGCGGCACAGATCCTGGATGGTGCAGGCCGCCTCGCTGCGGGCAGTCTGCCGGGCCTGACCGGCGGCGGCAGGTCCCCCTCCCACCGGGAAATAGGGGGGATTGGACACCACCAGGTGGAATCCGCCCGCCGGGAGCACCCCCTCCAGCGCCCGCAGGTCCGCCAGATGGCAGGCCGCGTCCAGTCTGTTGGCGGTATACGTCTTTTCCGCCAGGCGGAGAGCCGGCTGGGAGAGCTCCACGCAGTGGAGGGAGAGGGAGGGGACCCTTGAGAGCAGGAGAAGGCCGATGAGCCCCGTGCCGGCCCCCAGATCGCAGACGGCCTGTCCCGGCTTTGGCCGGGCAAAGTCCCCCAGGAGGAAGGCGTCCGTCCCCGGGGGGAAGAGGGCGTCATCATAGTAAAAAACAGGCCCCTCCGGCCAGAGCCGGTCCATCCGTTCCATCTCGGCACCCCCTTTTCCAGCGCTTTCCCCTATTGTACCGGAAAGCCCCGGCGCTGACAAGAGGCAGGCGGGAGAAAACAAAAATGTAAAAAACTATTGACATTTCGCGGACGGCGTGCTATCCTCAAAATGTCAAAAGAATTTTACACTTTGACAGAAAGGATGGAGACAGGATATGGATGGAGGCAACATGGAAAGCGTCTGGACTTCGCTCTTAGGGATCCTGGGGATGGTGTTTCTGCTGGGGTGCATGTTCTCCGTGGTGTTTATGATGGTGTCCATGGCCCAAAAGGGGGACGAGCGGCGGCGGGAGATCATTGCCCGGGCCAGCGGCACCACCCTCTACATCACGATAGGTTCCCTGGTGCTGGACATGATCTGCGGGGTGTACCGCTCCATCGCCCACGGCCTGCCCATGGAGGGCAACAACCCCTTTGTGCAGCTGGCGGTAATCTCCTTTGTGTACGCCATCAGCCTGGCGGTATACAGGCGGAGGTACGGAGGCTGATATGGAAAACGCCATTCGGGAGAAACGGAAGGCACTGGCCATGTCCCAGGAGGAGCTGGCCCGGCGGTGCGGCGTCACCCGGCAGACGGTAAACGCCATTGAGAACAACAAATACGACCCCACCCTGGCCCTGGCCTTCCGCCTGGCCCGGGAGCTGGGCACCACGGTAGACGCCCTGTTTGTCCCGGGGACAGACGGAGAGACGCCGCGATGATGCACAGTCGCCCCGCAGGGGGCGCTGCGCAGATGGACTGCCCCAGATCATGAAACCGGGATTTCAGGCAGGGCCGCCAAAGGCGGCGCAGGGACATCCTGCGGCGGGGTGCACAATAAAAAAGAGCGCGCCGAGCGGCGCGCTCTTTTCGTATGTAAGCCGGATTGGATTACTCGGCCACGATAGCGTCAACAGGGCAGTTGGCAGCGCAGGCGCCGCAGTCCACGCAGGTATCCGCATCGATGACATACTGGGTATCGCCCTGGGAGATGGCCTCGACGGGGCAGTTCTCGGCGCAGGTGCCGCAGCTGACGCAGGCGTCGGTAATCTTGTGAGCCATGATTGTACCTCCATTATCGGTTAGATTGTACCTACATTGTAACACGAAACCGCAAAAATGCAAGGGTGAAATCATGGAATTTTCGCCGTGCAAGCCATGGAGGGAGGGAGATCCCGCCCCACAGGCTTAAAATGGGAGACTTTAGGGGATACTACATCCGGATACCCGCCTCCCCGGCCGCGGGGAGAGATCAGATGCAACGGAGGAGACGTCCTATGAGTGAAAACCGATTCACCCCCCGGGCCCACAACGTGCTGCGGCTGAGCCACGAGGCGGCAGAGAGCCTGGGCCACAGCTATGTGGGGACGGAGCACCTGCTCCTGGGACTTTTGGGGGAGGAGGCGGGCGGCGCCTGCCGGCTGCTGCGGGAACAGGGGCTGGACCGTCAGCAGCTGCGTCAGACACTGGTTCGCAGCGCGGGAATGGGGCTTCCTGGAGCGGCGCCGGTTCAGGGCCTGACGCCGAAGGCCCGCCGGGCCATTGAGTTTGCCGCTGGCGAGGCCCTGCGCACCAACAGCTATGTGGGGACGGAGCACCTCCTGCTGGGGATTTTGCGGGAGGGAAACAACATGGCCGTCCGCCTGATGCGCGGCGGCGGGGTGGATGTGCGGCGGCTGCAGTCCCAGTTGCTCCAGCGGCTCAGCCCCCAGGCGCGGCCCCTCCAGGAGCCGGCCCGTGCAGCCATTCGGGACGACGGACGCAACAAGACCCTGAACGAATATGCCTCCGACCTCACCGCCGCGGCACGGATGGGCAGGCTGGACCCTGTGGTGGGGCGGGAGCGGGAGATCCAGCGGGCGGTGCAGATCCTCAGCCGCCGCACTAAAAATAATCCCGTCCTCATCGGCGAGCCGGGGGTGGGGAAGACGGCGGTGGTGGAGGGGCTTGCCCAGCGGATCGTGCTGGGAGATGTGCCGGAGGAGCTTTTGGGCCTGCGGATTCTGTCCCTGGATCTCCCTGCCATGCTGGCCGGAACCAAGTATCGGGGGGAGTTTGAGGAGCGGGTGAAAAACGCCATCGGTGAGGTGCGCCGCTCCGGCAACATCATCCTTTTCCTGGACGAGCTGCATACCATTGTGGGCGCCGGCAGTGCGGAGGGCTCCATCGACGCGGGCAACATCATCAAGCCCGCCCTGGGCCGGGGGGAGATCCGGGTCATTGGAGCCACCACGCTGGCGGAGTACCGCAAGCACATTGAAAAGGACGCGGCGCTGGAGCGGCGGTTTCAGCCCATCCGGGTGGAGGAGCCGGACCGGGAGGGGGCGCTGACGATTCTGCGGGGTGTGCGGGACAAATATGAGGCCCATCACCACCTGGCCATCAGCGACAGCGCGCTGGAGGCGGCGGTGGATCTCTCCAGCCGCTACATCACCGACCGCTTTCTCCCCGACAAGGCCATCGACCTGGTGGACGAGGCCGCCGCCCAGGTGCGGATGGGACGGGAACCCATGACGGCGGACCGCCGGGCGCTGGAGGACAAGCTGGCCGCTCTGAGGCGGGAGAAGAGCCAGGCCCTGGCCAGCCAGAACTATGAGGAGGCGGCCCGCCTTCGGGATATCGAGCAGGACTTTGAGGTGCAGCGGCAGGCGGAGCTGGCCGACTGCACCGCCTCGGGCGGATGCACGCAGGTGGAGGCGGAGGATATTGCGGCGGTTGTTTCCGTCTGGACCGGCGTGCCGGTGACACAGCTGACGGAGGGTGAGTCCCAGCGGCTTATGGGGCTGGAGGAGCTGCTCCACAAAAGGGTGGTGGGCCAGGAGGAGGCGGTCAGCGCCGTGGCCCGCTCCATCCGGCGCAGCCGGGTGGGCATCGGCGACCCCAACCGGCCCATCGGCAGCTTTCTGCTGCTGGGTCCCACCGGGGTGGGAAAAACCGAGCTCTGCCGGGCGCTGGCAGAGGCGCTTTTCGGCAGGGAGAGCGCCATCATCCGCATAGATATGAGCGAGTACCGGGAGCCCCACAGCGTCTCCAAGCTGATTGGAGCGCCGCCGGGCTATGTGGGGCACGACGAGGGGGGGCAGCTGACGGAGAAGGTACGGCGGAAACCCTATTCCGTGGTGCTGCTGGACGAGGTGGAGAAGGCCCATGAGGAGGTATGGAACCTGCTTCTGCAGGTGATGGAGGACGGCGTTCTCACCGATGCC
The DNA here is from genome assembly GCA_904398675.1 of uncultured Oscillospiraceae bacterium. Classification (GTDB taxonomy): domain Bacteria; phylum Bacillota; class Clostridia; order Oscillospirales; family Oscillospiraceae; genus CAJFPI01. The sequence goes on along the minus strand of CAJFPI010000037.1, from coordinate 24,661 downwards.
CAGGGCCGGCGGGTGGACTTTCGCAACACAGTGCTGGTGATGACATCCAACATTGGAGCCGTCCAGCTCACGGCCCACACGCCCCTGGGCTTTGCCGCGGGGGACAGAAAAAACGCCCTTGTGGAGGGCCGGCGGGCGGCGCTGGGACAACTGAAGAAGACATTCCGCCCGGAGTTTCTCAACCGGATTGATGAGACCATCGTTTTCCGCCCTCTGGAGCAGGAGGATATCCGGGAGATTGCCAGGCGGCTGCTGCAGAAGACAGAACAGCGTGCCGAGACACTGGGCCTCCGGCTGGAATGCCCGGAGGAGGCCGTGGAGCGGCTGGCCCAGGAGGGGTTCGATCAAACGCTGGGAGCGCGGCCTCTCCGGCGGCTGATCCGGCGGCAGGTGGAGGATGTGATCGCAGAGCAGCTGCTCCGGGGCGTGGTGAAGAGCGGGGATGTGATCCGCCTTGCAGTGACGGCAGACGGCATTACCGCCGCGCCGGCCCAGCCGGTATAAGGGCAAAAAAAGCCGCAGCAGACAGCTGTCTGCTGCGGCTTTCCTGCTGTCTGTCAACTCAGGAAAATCGAGCCATGGATACCTCCGGCGTCATAGCAAAATACTGATAGCGGATAGAGCCGGTCTGGTCGCCCCAGGTGGTGTCGATATGATAGGTGGTCCCGTCCAGGGTGGCTACCGTCCAGATGTGATCCTCCGTGGACTGGGTGGTGCAGTCGATTCCCTCCAGCTTTAAAAGGAGATTGTAGGCGGCGGTGTACCCGTCGCAGACGGCACTTCCCATTTCAAAGAGACTGTAGGCCGTGTGTGCCACAGAGTTGTCGGTGGCCCGGTGGTCATAGGCGCAGTTTTCACAGATCCAGGTGAAGTAGGCGCGGGCCTTTTCATACTCGGACATGTCGGCGGTGATGGTCCCGCCCTGCCACAGCGCGTCGTGGACTGCAATGGCCCGATCCAATGTGGTGCTCCGGGCGGAGAGCAGCAGGGCGTCGGAGAAGATGCTGCTGTAAAACCGCAGGGTCACCCGGCCGGTGCTGGCGCTGTAGGTGCAGTTCACCGCGTTGTAGCTCTGCTCCAGATAGCGGCGCATGGTGGTGAGATATTGATTCATCAGCTCGGTGACCTTGGCCTCGGTGACGTCCTTTGCCTCCAGCTGCAATGTGAGGACAGACTCCCCGCGGGAGAGCATGTAGCGGATGTTGCTGTCAATGGCGCTGGTGTCGCTGAGGCTGTGGCTGCGGCGGAGCGTCCCCGGCTCCACCAGGTCCTGATAGGTGGTTCCACGGGCGGAGTAATAGCTGGACAGATCCCACTCCAGGGCAACGCGCAGCGCCGGGTCGGCCAGCCGGGTGAGAAGGGCAGTCAGCTCCCCGCGGGTGATCGCCCGGTCCGGGTAGTAGGAACCCTGGCTGTCCGAGCCTGTGACAACGCCCCACCGGTAGAGCTGCAGGATCTCCTGCTGATAGGGGGTGTACTCATCCACATCTGTGATATAGGCGTGCAGAGCATAGCCCATCGCAACAGCGGCGGCGTTCCGGTCGGCAAACTCTGCGGCGGGCAGGGCGTTTGCAATCAGATGGGCCACCTGGGCGCGGGTAGCTGAGGCGTCATAGGATGCGGCAAAGGAGCTGTCCACAACCCCGAGCGCTGAAAGGTAATCCACATAGCCGGCATACCAGGGATCGCCGTCCTCAAGGGGATAGCTGCTGGCGCCGCTCTCCGGATCCCCGGTTTCATAGAGGCTGCGCAGGCGGGCTGTGAAGGCGGCGGCCTCGCCCAGCGTCACGGAGGACTGGGGGCCGAAGGCGGAGCCGCTCTGCCCGTTGGCAAGGCCCAGCTCATAGAGGGAGACCACATTTTCATAGTACCAGGCGCCCTCCGCCACATCGGAAAACCGCCCGTCATAGCTGCGGGTGCTGACAAAATTCCCCATGGAACCGGCGGCGTGGGCCGGCAGGATCCCCGTAATGAGGATCAGACATAGAACCAGGGCCATGATCCGCGCGCACCGGGCCGGACGGGGCGCACAAGACGCATGTCCCGCGCCGGACGGCTGCTTACAGCATTTCATAAGCTACCTCCTCTGCCCGCTGCGGGGCGTTCAGGGGACCAGGATATCCATTTCGTCTGCCGTGATGTCCTGGTCATAGGGGTTGAAGGACGCGTTGACAAGAGCCAGGGTCTCCTCCGGGTTGAGGATATAATAGGATCCGCCGTAGACATAGTCGCCCTCGCCGGGCAGGGTATAAAAGTGTATGTTCTCCATGCCGGCCTTCATGGCCACCTCGCCGATCCAGGCCAGATTGCCCACGGAAAGGTCGGTATCCACATACTCGAAGAAGATATCCACATAGGCCTTCATGGTGCTGATGCTGAGGCTGTCCAGCATTTGCTGTGCCACCGTGGTGAGAAAGGCCTGCTGGGTGGCAATGCGGCCGATGTCTCCGTCGGGATAACCGGTGCCGTCGTTGTTCTGCCGCCAGCGGACCACCTTTACAGCGTCCTCGCCGCTGAGCCATTGATAGCCCTTGTCAATATGGATGTGGAGATTCTGAGTGGGGTCGTCGTAGTTCATGTTTACCGGTACATCGAAATAAACGCCGCCGATCTCGTCCACAAGCTCCACAAACCCGTCCAGATCAATGGAAATGTAGAAGTCCACCGGGATGCCCAGAAGACGGGAGAGCTCCGTCTTCATCCGGTCGATGCCGCCGACATTATAGGAGGCGTTGAACTTCTTGACATTCCAGCTTACATTGAGAAGGGTGTCCCGGGGGATGCTGACGGCATTGATCACGCCGTTCTGCGCGTCGATGGACAGAAGGATGTTGGTATCGCTGCCGCCGTTGCCGTCGTCAACGCCGGAGACAAGGACGGTGTAGTAGCTCTCCTTCCGCTCGCGGGCGGGCGTTGTATCGTCTGTGCCGACGCTGTCGGCGTCCGTGTCGCCGGTGTCTGACTGGGCGCTGCTGTCCGGCTCGCTGAGCTCGGGCGCCCGGATGTAGCCCCGGACAAAGCCGATAACGGCCACACCCGCAAAGAGGACGATGCAGAGGGTCAGGATCGCGCGTTCACGGCGGCTGTGCCGCCGGCGTTTCTTCTGACCGGTGGAACGGTTAGCGTGCATGAGAAACGGCTCCTTTGTATCCTTGGTTTTGTATACATGGAAAGCGGCTTTTGCCGCCGGCATGCAACAGGCATGGCCGCCCGCCAGGCACTGGGGCGGCGGCCATGTCAGTTTACCATAAAATATTATCTGATACAAGTGAAATTGAAAATTGTGAAGATTTGTTTTCGGTTTGTTTACAGGTTGTTACCAATAGCCTGCAACAGCAGCAGATGGATCTCCTGTAGCAGCGCGGTGTTCCGGTCCAGCGCGGCCTGGATCTCCTGCAGCTGACATTCAAGGGGCGAGGGGCAGGGCGCGATGCAGATGGGGTGAGGATGGCGCTTGACAGGGATGGCATCCCGGGCCGGCGGCTGGGCCGGCACACAGCGGCGGCGGCTGGAACAAGGCATATGAGACCCTCCATTTCGATGTTTTCATCTGTATTTTATGCAAATGGAGGGGAAACGGTGCCATATTTGCCCGCTATGCCGGCCTGTCCGCCCAGAGCGGGAAACAGGGGGGACGATCACTCGTCCCCGCGGTATTTCCTCCGGGTAGCAATGCCGCCCCGGATATGGCGCTGCGCTTTATTTTCCTCCAAAACTGCCTTCACCTGCCGGTAGAGCGTCTGGTTGTAGAGAGGCAGGCGGTCGATCAGATCTTTATGTACCGTGCTCTTGCTGATGCCGAATTTTTGGGCGGCGGAGCGCACAGTGGCGCGGTTTTCTATGATGTAGACAGCCAGCTCGCAGGCCCGCTCCTCAATATTTCCCTTCAATGGCACACACTCCCTATCCCGATATGGTTCATCTATATGCGCCCAGCGGCGGCATCATACCTGCCGCAGTTGCTATTTGGCGCGTTTTGGTGTATGATCGGGGGAAAGAGGGAGACACTGAAGAGGAGGAGCAGGACAATGAGACGATGGAGCTTCACCCTGCTGGCCCTGGTGCTGTCGGTCTGCCTGACGGCCTGCGGCAGCACGGCCGGGGAAGACGGAGGAAATCAGGGCGGAGAGGAGATCCCCGTTCCGCCTGCAGGGGGAGAGACCGTGCAGCTGGGGCAGCTTGCCCTGGAGATCCAGGGGACGGAGAGCGGCGGGATGGAGGCCTTGCAGGCCCTGGAGCCGCTGGGCAGCCTGCTGCGGAAGCAGCTGGAGCAGGAGGGATATGCCTTTGAGAGCGTCCAGGTGACGGTGGGCCTTTCTGAGCGGGCCACCGGAGAGGCCCTTGCCGGCGGCGGCGTGGACGCCGCGATTTTGCCGGCGGAGGGGTATGTGCAGTATGCATGGGGCCTTCCCGTCCTGCTGTCCTCCTCTCCGGCGGCAGTGGATCTTTCCACAGGCGAGGGACAGATTACGGTTGCCGGAGCGTCGGAGGCGGCACCCTGGCGGATGGGAAAAATCTGCGCGACCGGCAGCGATTACGGACGGACGCTCTCGGAGGAGGGAAACCTCACCTTTGACCAGGTGGCCCGGGCCTCCTGGGCGATGGAGGGCGGCGCCGAGGTGAGGCAATGGGCAGATCTCTGGCTGCAGCAGACCTTTGGCAGCGTCAGCACGGCGGACCTGGCCAGCGTGGAAACGCTGGAGGGGCGGGACGCGCTGCTGATGGCCGCGGCCATGGGGGAGGCGGATCTGGTTTTCCTTATCCCCGGGGAGATTGACGGGGACGGCCTGACGGTGATCGGCGAGGTGGGGCCCATCTGTGAGCAGGTGCTGGCCCTGGGACCGGGGCAGGAGGCGCTGCAGGACCCTGCATTCCAGGCAGCCCTCGGCCGGGCGGTGGCGGATCTTTTCGCCGATGAAGACGGGCGGCAGCTTTTGCAGCGCCTGGGTGTGGAGCAGCCGCTGATGGCGGCGGACGCCCTGGACCTGGATGCGCTGCGCGCCGCAGCCCAGGGGCGGGAGGATGCTGCGTAAATGCCTGCCGGCCTTCCCTGGGAGTATCGCTTTGATGTATCTGTGCTGCGGACAGCGGCGGAATGGAGGAATGTATGAAAGGATGGCAGAAGGGGGCGGCAGCCGCAGCGGCGGCGGCCGGAGTGCTTGGGGGAGCGGCGGTGCTGGGGTTCCGGCGGGCCGTTTTGCGCCGGGACCGGACCGAGGAGGAGTGGGACAGGAAGATCTACCGCAGCGCCTATGGGGCTTGCCACGACGAGATCGTGGCGGATATTCAGTGGTTTTTTGAAAAGAAACCGGAGGAGGTCTCCATCCGCTCCCGGGACGGCCTGCGCCTGCGGGGCTATTACCTGGAGGCGCCGGAGGCCAAGGGCTGCGTTCTGCTGTTCCACGGGTTCCGCTCCAAGGGGGTGATGGACTTTGCCATGGTGCTGCCGGAGCTGTATCAAAACGGCTACAGCATGCTGGTGGTGGACCAGCGGGCCCACGGCCGCAGCGAGGGGAAATATATCGGCTACGGCATCCTGGAGCGGTACGACTGCCAGCAGTGGGCCTTCTACATGGACGCTAAGACCGGCGGAAGGGTCCCCCTCATTCTGGAGGGCATGTCCATGGGAGCGGCCACGGTGATGATGGCCGCGGAGCTGCCCATGCCCAAAAGCGTCCGGGGCATAGTGGCCGACTGCGGGTACAACTCCGCCTGGGCGGAGGTGCGCCACTGTATCCACAAATGGTACCGCCTGCCCGCCTTTCCTGTGCTGCATCTGACGGATCTTCTCTGCCGGACGGTGGCGGGCTACAGCCTGCGGGATGCCACGGCGGCCGAGTCCCTGGCCAACAGCACCCTCCCTGTCCTCTTCATCCACGGCACGGGGGACGATTTTGTCCCCGCCAGCATGACGGAGGAGAACTATGCGGCTGCGGCCGGTGAGAAACGGCAGGTTTTGGTGGAGGGGGCGGTCCACGCCGCCAGCTACCTGAAGGACCGGGAGCGGTGCAAAAAGGCGCTTTTGGACTTTCTCGAGACCTATGCCAAGCTGTAGAAATCTGCCGCAGGCGGGGCGCTATTGCGCCCCGCCTGCGGCAAAAACTTTTTTACAGCCGCACAGACCAGTCCCCAAAGGAAAACACACCGCTGCCCCGGCGCAGCAGGCCGCCGGCGTCCAGTGTCCGGAAGGCATCCCGGACCTGTGTGAGAAGAACCGGCTCCAGCGCGAGGCTGTGATGCCCCGGCAGCAGGCGGCGGACCGGCAGCGCAGCCGTCTGCTCCAGGGAGGCGAGATAGGCCGCCGGGTCTGTGGTGGGGAAAAAGGCGGCCAGTTCCCCGGCGTAGACCAGATCCCCCGTGAAAAGGAAACCTCGCTCCGCCTCCCAGAAACACAGGTGGCCCGGGGAATGGCCGGGAGTGTGGAGCGCCTGGATTCTCCGTCCGCCCAGGTCCAGCACCTCCCCGCCCCGCAGGAGGCCGGCGGGTCGTCCCTGAAAGACGGCATAGTCGTCCGCCGCAAAGCCCGGCGGCAGGGCGCCGCCCCGGGCCAGCTCCCGCCGGACCGCCTCCGGCGGCAGGGGGAAGGCACCCTGGAGCCAGGCGGCCTCCGCGGCGTGGACATAGAAATCCGGAAATTCCGCCAGACCGCCGATGTGGTCCCAGTGGGCGTGGGTGGGGATGGCAGTGACGGGCAGAGCGGTGAGGGAGCGGACGATCCCGCGGAGGGGACGGAGGCCGAGCCCGGCGTCGATGAGAAGACTGCGGCGGCTGCCGGCGAGGAGGTAGCAGTGGGGCTCCTCCCAGTGGCCGTACTCGCTGATGGCCCAGGTTTCGGCGTCAATCTCCTCCACGGTGAACCACGGCTCCATCATCTCCTGCCTCCCTTCAGACTTGTTTCTACAGTATAGCAGGTCCCGGCGGGGAAAACAACCGGCGCGCCCCGCCTCCCCATTGCTTTTTTTCTGAAAACAGGCTATACTGTTTTCATCCTGTCCGCCGGCGCCGCCGGCGGCGGGAGCTGTACCCCGGACCGATGATTTGAAAAAAGGAGAACGTATCTTGAGCCGAGACAAACAGCCGCGGAAAAAGCGGTTTCACCTGCCCCGCAGCAAGGCGGGGAAGATCCTCTTCAACATTGTTGTGACTGCGCTGGTGGGCTTTCTCTACTTCTATTTCACCCTGCCTGCGCTGAACCTGCAGTGCGGAGATTTCTACAGCTTTATAGGTATTTTGTGCATCGTCTATGTGATCTGCGCCTTTCTCACCTCCGGCGGCACCCGCGACAGCGGCGTGGTCTACACGGATGTGCGGGACCAGATCCGGGAATATTTCCGTTTTATCAAGAAACAGTGCCTGCCGGTGGGCCTGCTCTTCCTGCTGCTGGTGGCGGTGGGCCTTGTGGGACAGCTCACGTCCCTGACCATTTTCCGCGCCGGTGACTACCGGGATCTCCTCACCGTGGAGAATGGGGAGTTTACAGAGGACATCAGCCAGATCTCCTTTGACAAGATCCCCACCCTGGACCGGGCCAGCGCCGAATACCTGGGTGACCGGCAGATGGGCACCCTCAGCGATATGGTCAGCCAGTTCGAGTATTCCGCCGACTCCACCCAGATCAACTACCAGGGCCGCCCTGTCCGGGTGGCGCCCATCGCCTATGCGGACCTGATCAAGTGGATCACCAACCGCGGCGAGGGCCTGCCGGCCTATGTGCTGGTGGACATGGTGACCCAGGAGGCCACGGTGGTGCGGCTGGAGGAGGGGATGAAGTACTCCTTCTCCGAGCCCCTCAACCGGAACATTGAGCGCCATCTCCGGTTCCAGTACCCCACCTTTATGTTTGACACGCCCCAGTTTGAGATCGACGAGAACGGCGACCCCTGGTGGATCGCCCCCCGGGTGGTGAAGATCATCGGCCTGTTCGGCGGCACGGATATCCAGGGGGCGGTGCTCTGCAATGCTATTACCGGCGAGAGCACCTACTATGACATTGCGGACATCCCCCAGTGGGTGGACAATGTCTTTACCCCCGCCCTTATCATGGAGCAGTACGACTACCACGGCACCTTTATCAATGGCTTTTTCAACTCCATTTTCGGCCAGCGGGGCGTCACGGTAACCACAGAGGGATACAACTACATCGCCCTCAACGACGATGTATACGTCTATACCGGCGTCACCTCCGCCAATGCCGACCAGTCAAATCTGGGGTTCCTCCTCTCGAACCAGCGCACCAAGGAGACCAGGTTCTATGACGCGCCCGGCGCCACGGAGTATGCCGCCATGGCTTCTGCCGAGGGCGAGGTGCAGGACCTGGGGTATATTGCCACCTTCCCGCTCCTCCTGAATATTGCCGGGGAGCCCACCTACTTCATCCCCCTGAAGGACGCCACCAATCTGGTGAAGAGCTATGCCATGGTCAATGTGGCCCAGTACCAGCTGGTCACCGTGGGCTCCTCCGTATCCCAGTGCGAGCAGTCGTATATCCGCCTGCTCAGCGATCAGGGGATCACAGAGACAGAGGAGCTGCCGCAGACGGAGGCCAGCGGCACCATTGCGGAGATCCGCTCGGCGGTGCTGGACGGCAACACCACCTACTTCTTCCGCCTGGAGGGGGAGACGGTGTTCTACGCCGTCTCCGCAGCGGACAATGAGATCGCCGTGATCCTCAGCGTGGGCGACCAGGTGACTATTGAGCACGAGGTGGACCAGACGGCAAGCGACATTCTGGACGGCTATTCCATCACCGGCTATCAGCGCAACGGCGGCGCGCCGGCGGACAACGACATGGGAACACAGACCGAACCGGACGCCGTGACAGGAGAGACAGACGGCTCCGCCGCAGATCTTGCCGAATAGACGAGAACTTCCCCGTACACATCCCTGTGTGCGGGGAAGTTTTTACATCCTCTCGACCGTTTGCCGCCCCGCGCTGCGCCGCCGGGACAGGGGCAATGGGGCCGAAAATCTCATGCTGTAAATGCAGCGTACAATTTGCCCTGCTGCCACTTGCAATGCGGAATTTGTTATGGTATCGTAAATCATATCTTGTCTGCAGCTTGAACAGACGGACCGGAATGATTTGCGGAGAAGTCAATAAGAAACGGGGGGTATCGATGGCGTTTGGATTTCGATATAACAGCACCACCTGCCTTGCCTGCTATGCCTGCCAGGTAGCCTGCCAGGAGAGCCACGGCCTGGGGGAAGGGGAATATTTCCGGCGGGTGGAGCTGCGGGAGGTGGTCAAGGATGGGCGGCGCATCTCCATTCCCTACTCCGGCGCCTGCAACCACTGCAAAAATCCCTACTGCGTCAAAGCCTGTCCCACCGGCGCCATGCACCAGACGGAGGAGGGTTTCGTCCTCCACGACGACGGGCTGTGCATCGGCTGCGGGGCCTGCGTGTGGAACTGCCCCTACGGGGCGGTGTCCTTCAGCGAAAGGCGGGGCGTGACGCAGAAGTGCGACGGGTGCGTGGAGCGGCAGGAGCAGGGGCTGCCGCCTGTGTGCGTGGAGGCCTGTCCCACCAGGAGCCTTCGGTGGGGGGATCTGGACTACTTCCAGCGGACTGACGGCGCGGAGATGCCTGCCCTGTCCTTCCTGCCCGCGCCCACACTGACGGAGCCCAAGACCCGGGTAGTCTGCAAAAAGAAGGAGGAGGAGCCGTGAGGAAAGCAGCGTATGTCATCGCGGGGGCCGGCGTGGCCGGCGTCAGCGCCGCTGCCGCCATCCGGGAGCTGGACCGGGAGGGGGAGATCCTCCTGGCCGACGGGGAGGGGGATCTGCCCTACGCCCGGCCCATGCTGACAAAGCGTCCCCTGGCCTCCTTTGACCGGTGCGACATCCCTCTCCACGACGAGGGGTGGTACCGTGAGCAGCGGATCACGCTGCTGCGGGGCGCCCGCGTGGAGGGGCTGGATGCGGCGGCAAAGACCGTGCGGGTAGGAGGAGAGACGATCGAATACGGCCGGTGCATCCTGGCCACCGGGGCCTCCAACTTTGTGCCCCCCTTTGCGGGGAAGGACCTCCCCGGCCTCTGCACCATCCGCACCAAGGACGACATCCGCCTCATCAAGGCCGCGGCTCTTCTGGGGCGGCGGTGCGTCATCATCGGCGGGGGCGTCATCGGGCTGGAGTGCGCCTTTGAGCTGTGCCGCTACGGACTGGAGGTGACGGTGCTGGAGGCCATGCCCTATCTCATGCCCCGGCAGCTGGACGAGGAGACCTCCCGGGCCTTCCAGAGCCAGGTGCGGGATTTTGCCATCCACACCGACGCGAAGATTGAGGCCCTGGAGGGGACGGAGGCGGTCAGCGCCGTCCGCCTGGCCGACGGCCGCAGATTTCCCTGTGATTTTGTGGTGGTGGCCTGCGGCGTCCGGGCCAATGTCTCCCTGGCCCGGGAGGCGGGCATCGCCGTGGAGCGGGCCATTGTAGTCAATGAGCGGATGGAGACCAGCGCGCCGGCGGTGTTCGCCTGCGGCGACTGCGCCCAGTACCAGGGCGTCAACGCCGCCCTCTGGTCCCAGGGGATGGAACAGGGGCGGGTGGCTGGGATCAACGCCGCCGGCGGCAGCGCGGCCTACACCGGCTGCGACATGTCCCTGGTGCTCAACAGCCGCCGTATCGCCCTCTTTGCCCTGGGAGACCTGGGGCAGAACGCCGCCGGAGACGACAGCTACAGCATTGAAGTGTCCCGCGGCGCGGGGAAGGACCGGCTCTATGTGAACCCCCGCAGCGGCAGCTTTTATGAGAAAAAGGTCTACCGGGACGGGAAACTGGTGGGCGCGGCGCTGATCGGGAACCTGGCGGCCATGTACGGGCTGAAGGAGGAAATTTTGGGAAAGGGGGCGAAGGGATGAATCTGCTGGACAGGAAATGCCTCGTCGGTTATGTCCGCTGGCATCTGCTGCGCCTCTTTTTTGAGGACCTCACCCGGTGGCGGGAGGAGGCCGCCCCGCTGGCGGGGCTGGATTCCGCGCTGACCCAGGAGCGGTATGACCAGCTCTTCAAGGGGACCTGCGCGGACATCTACATCCCCCTCTGGGCCTCGGCCTGCATCGGCGGGGAGGACATCCTCCTCAACGAGGTGACGCTGGAGGTTATACGATATTATAAAAAATACGGCTACGCCTGGGCGGCGATGGACGGAAACCCGCCGGACTTCATCGGCCAGCAGTGCCGTTTCCTGGAGTATCTGGCCGTCTCCCGCCTCCATGGCGGCGGGGCGGACCTGGAGGGGGCGGCGGAGGAATTTCTGCAGAAATTCTTCATCGACACCGCCCACGCCGTGTCCCTGGCCCTGGAGCGGGAGGAGCAGGGGGCGGACGCGTCCCTGGTGCTCCGGCTGCTGCGGGAGGCCATTGAAGGCAGGGAGGATGAAGGGCTGCTTGCAAGGGGCGGCTGGGAGGACTTCGACAGCTGGTCCTGGCGGCGGGGGAAGGAGATCCCCCTGGAGCCGGAGCGGACCGTCAGCCTCGCCAGTTTCTGCGACTGCGGCAACAAGTGCAAGATGCTGGCCCGGGTGCAGGAGGGGTGCGTTCTCTCCATCTCCCCGGACCGGACGGTTCCCGGCAAGGATTTTCCCGGCTGTCCCCGGGGCCGGGCCTACCGCCAGACCTTCCTCACCTCCCGGCGCCTGCGCTACCCCATGGTCCGGGCCGGGGAGCGGGGGAGCGGGGTGTTCCGCCGCATCTCCTGGGACGAGGCGGCCCGCATGGCGGCGGAGGGCATCCGCCGGGCGGGGGAGAAGTACGGCCCCGGCGCCCGGTATGTCCCCAGCGCCTCCGGCGTCAGCGCCCTGGTGCGGGGGGACCGGTTCGTCAAGCACCTTTTGAGCCTGGAGGGCGGGTATCTGGACTACTACAACACCTACAGCGTGGGCTGCGCCCTGCTGACCCTGCCCTATATCTACGGGACCTCCGTCTGCGGCAGCCCGGAGGCGGACCTTCTGAACACAAAGCTCCTGCTCCTCTGGGGCCACAACCCCGCCTCCACCCACTGGGGCGGCGACCAGCAGCAGGTGCTGGTGCAGCTCAAGCAGCAGGGTATCCCCATCATTGTCATCGATCCCCGGCGCAGCGACACGGCCAAGCTCTTTGCCGACCAGTGGATCCCCATCCGCCCCGGCACCGACGGGGCCCTGGCGGACGCCATGGCCTATGTGATCTGGAGCGAGGGGCTCCAGGACCAGGCCTTTATGGACCGGTTCTGTCTGGGCTTTGACGAGGCCCATATGCCCCAGGGCGTTCCCGCCGGGGAGAGCTACCACAGCTACCTCTTTGGGAAAAAGGACGGCGTTTTGAAGACGCCGGAGTGGGCGGAGGCCATCTGCGGCGTCCCGGCGGAGACCATCCGGGATCTGGCGGAGCGCTTTGCACGGACAAAGCCGGCCTGCCTCCTGCCGGGGCTCGGCCCCCAGCGGACGCTGAACGGGGAGCAGAATGTCCGCAGCTGCGCCATGCTGGCCTGCCTCACCGGGAACGTGGGCGTTCCCGGCGGCGCCGCCGGGGCCTATGCCACCCGCCACGGCCACCTCTCCCCCTATTTTGCGCCTAAGGAGAACCCCTACCCCGGCTCCATCGCCACCTTCCAGTGGACCCGGGCCATCGACGCGCCGGAAACCCTGAACGCCTCCAACGGCCTGCGGGGAGTGGAGCGGCTGGAGACAGGCGTGAAGGTGATCTTCAACCTGGCCAGCGGCATCCTTCTCAACCAGCACTCCAATATCAACGACACCGTCCGCATCCTGAAGGCGCCGGACAAGCTGGAGCTGCTGGTGGTCTCAGACCTGTTCATGACGCCGGGGGCCAGGTTTGCCGACCTCCTTCTGCCGGGGGTCTCCTTCTTCGAGGTGGAGAATGTGGTGCCGCCCTGGATGGAGTCGGACTACCTGCTCTATAACCAGCAGGCCATCGAGCCGGTGTTCGGCGCGCAGTTTGAATATGAGTGGATACGGAAAATGGCGGCGTATCTGGGCCACGGGGAGGACTTTACCCTGGGCCGCCGGGAGCTGGCGGACTGGATCCGGGCGCTCTACGAGGAGGGGCGGCAGCGGGAGCCGGAGCTGCCGGACTTTGAGACCTTCCGCGCCAGGGGCTGCCACGTCTACCGGAACAACCGGCCCTATGTGGCCTTTCAGGAGAATGTGGAGGCGGGAAAACCCTTTGACACCCCCTCCGGAAAGATTGAGATCTTCTCCAAGCGGCTTTACGACATGGGAAGGCCGGAGGAGATCCCGGCCATCCCCCGCTATGTCCCCTGCGAGGAGGGAGTGGCGGATCCGCTGCGGGAGACCTATCCCCTGCAGCTCATCGGCTACCACACCAAGCGCCGCTGCCACTCCATCCACGACCAAAACCGCCTGCTGGAGGCCCTGGATCCCCCGGCGGTATGGATGCACCCGGCGGACGCGGCGGCCCGGGGCATCCGGGATGGGGAACTGGTGGAGATCTTCAACGCCCGGGGGACTGTCCGCGTCCCGGCCAGGGTGACGGAGGATATCGTGGAGGGGGCGGCGGCCCTCAGCGAGGGCGGGTGGTACACCCCGGACAAGACGGGGGTGGACACCCGGGGCAGCATCAACGTGCTGACCATGAGCCACCGGGCCACCCCGCTCACCAGCGGCAACCCCCAGCACACCAACCTTGTGGAGATCCGCAGGGCGGCCAGCCAGACATAAGCCCGGAAAGAGACTGCCGGATTTAACAATCAGCGTCCCGCGCCGGAGCAGCTGCTCCGGCGCGGGACGCTTTTTCTCTATTTAGGGGGTTCCGGGCCGAACCGGCGGCAGAAGGCCTCATAGGCCTCGGGGGTGTTGAGATTCAGCAGCGTGTCCTCTCCCCGGGGGAGGGCGGAGGCGGGGACAAAGTCCGCCGGGAACCGCTCCAGCGCCGCTGTGACCCGCCGCTCCCCAGCCTGAAGAAGATCCGCCAAAAGCGGGGCAAGCTCCCGCCGGTACAGGGCGCAGAGGGGATGGCGGCGGCCGGCGGCGTCCACCGGCACCGCGGCCAGGGATCCCGCCGTGAGATGCCCGGCCAAAGCCCGGGCGGCGTCAAAGCCAGCCAGGGGCATGTCGCAGGCCACGGCGAAAAGGAGTGGGGCGGGACAAGCGGCCAGGGCCGCCTGGAGCCCCGCCAGAGGGCCGCAGCCGGGGAACTGGTCCGCCACGGCCCGCCAGGGACCCGGGGGGATCTCCCGCCGGTCCCCCGCCGCCAGCAGCAGCGTCTCCGCGCCGGAGAGATTTGCGGCCAGAGTGGTCAGAAATGTTCCGCCGCCCCAGGGAAGAAGACCCTTGTCCCGGCCCATCCGCCGACTGCCCCCGCCCCAGAGGATGGCCGCACTGATTGCCTCCCGCGCCCTTGCCATAGACCCGCCCCCTTTTGCCCGCTGTTTTCTCCATTATACCCGGAAAAGGGCGGGGAGACAAGGGCGGGCAGTCAGGGGAGCGCCTCCGCGATCCCCTCCGAGGTCACGTCGATCGACACAGTAACCCCCGCCGCATCGGCCGGGACACCGCCTCTGGGTGCCTCTGCGCCGCAGGCCGCCAGGAACAGCCCCAGGCAGAGAAGGGCGAGCAGCAGCGTTTTCCCGTGCATCCTTTGCCACCTCCTCTATTCCTGCAGCGCGGCGGTGAACCCCGTCTCCCTGTCCCCGGAGAACACCACGGTGCAGCAGGTCCCATAGGCCGCCGGGATCGAAAGCCGGGCGGTGGTGGCCAGCTCCGAGGTGTCGCTTTCCCCGTAGGGGGAGAAGTCCATGGAGAAGGTGGAGATATCCTCCGCTCCGTCAAAGTAGGACTTGGGGAAGTAGATCGTCATGGGGGCCTCCTCCGTCAGCGCCTTCCCATCCAGATCCGCCACGCCGCCCATGCTGTAGTAGGCGCCGTCCAGATAGCAGGAGTAGTAGATCCGGTAGATGTCCTGGCTCTCGCAGATGAGACGGACAGCGAAGGTGTCGTCGGGGATCTCCTCTGCCTGCTCCGGCGGGGCGGCGCAGGCGGTGAGCAGGTTTGCCGCCAGCAATGCCGCCGCGGCCAGCCTTGGCAGTTGGATCATAACCGTTCCTCCTTTCAGATGCCGTCCGCCGGGCGGCTGACGATGCGGTAGTAGATTTTCGCGGTGAGGGAGAACACCGCTGCGTACAGCAGGATAAAGACCGCCAGAACGCCCAGGGAGCACAGCGCGGTGAGGGCGGTGTTGGTGATGGAGAAGATCTGCAGCAGCTGCAGCATCAGCCGAAAGTCAAAGGCTACATGGAGCGCCGCCACCAGAAGGGGCAGGAAGAACACCGTCAGCACCTGGCTGTTGATGGAGCGGCGGATATCCCGCTGGTCCAGCCCCACCTTTTCCATGATTTGGAACCGCTGCCGGTCCTCATAGCCCTCGCTGATCTGCTTGTAGTAGATGATGAGCACCGTGGCCATCATGAAGAGGACGCCCAGGAAGACGCCCAGGAACAAAAATCCTCCGGCAAGGCCGTAGTTTTCCGCGTAGATGCTCTCATAGCTGTTGCAGCGGAGGACGTCCCATTCCCCGGTTCCGGTGAAGTCCGCGGCGTCAATATCCAGGAATGACTGCCCCAGCTGGTACTGCTCCTCCGCCGTGCCGGTGAGGTCCACCCGGAACTCGTACTGGATGGAGTGGAGCGAGCCGGTGACGCTGTACATCTGCCGGATGGCCAGGAGAGTGTCCATATCCCTTACCACCACCATGGCCGGCCGGCCCACATTGCCGTAGCTGCCGCCGGAGATGGCGGGGAAGTCCGAGAGGGTCTCCCGCACGCGGAAGGAGAGGGGCTGGGTCTCCCCCAGATAGGTGAAGGTGAGAGAGTCATCGCCGATGCCGTAGACCAGCGCCTCGTCCGCCGCCAGCTCGGGGACCGCCTGGCCGGTGAGGGCGGCATAGTCCTGGGCGGTGAGGAAGGTGAAGACGGTGAGGGAGCTGTAGCGGGCCGCGCCCTCGTAATCCAGGGCGTAGACCCCGTCCTGGCCGCTGGCGGAGAAATCGGTGGAGTAGTTGCCCTCCAGGCGGGTGACAGACTGGCCCAGCTCCTCCACCCGCTGCCGGACCTTCTCCTGGAAACCGGGGATGTCCGGGCCGGACTGCTCGTCAGGATTGTAGTAGATATTCAGCAGTAGGTCAGAGGGAGCCTGCTGGGCGATGACGTCCTCGATGCCCAGATACAGCGACAGCGTCCCGGAGAGCATCACCAGCACCATGGTGGAGAGGATGCAGATGTTGGCAAGACCCACGGCGTTTCGTTTCATGCGGTAGAGCATGCCGGAGATGCCGATGAAGTGGGTGGTCTTGTAGTAGAACTTTTTGTTTTTCCGCAGCAGCTTGAGCACCGCGATGCTCACGGCGGTGAAGAGGCAGTAGGTGCCGATGATCACCAGGATCACCGCCAGGAAGTAGAAGGCCAGGGCCTCCATGGAGTCCCGGGTCATCAGGGCGATGGCGTATCCGCCGCTCAGGGACGCAATGCCCAGGATGGTCAGGATCCACCGGGTCTTCGGCTCCCGCTCCCCCATGTTTTCCCCGTGGAGAAGGGCGATGGGGTTTGCAAAGGTGATGCGCCGCAGGTTGTGCAGCAGCGTCAAAAGAAGGATGACCCCAAAGAGGACCAGAGTGGTGAACACGGCCTGTGGCTGGATGGTAAAGCCGAAGGGGACGTCCAGATGCAAAATCCGGTAGAGGGCCAGGGTCACCAGCTTGTAGAGCAGGATCCCGGCGCATAGCCCCCCGCCGATGCCGATGAGGGCGGTGTAGACGCTCTCCCAGATGAGGAGAAGGGCGATGTGCCGTTTCCCCATGCCCAGGATGTTGTAGAGCCCCAGCTCCCGCGTCCGACGTTTCATGAGAAAGCTGTTGGTGTAGAAGAGAAAGAGCAGGGCGAAAAGGCCGGTGATATACACGCCGATAAAGGCGAAGGTCATGACATAGACGGCTCTCGGCATGTCGGCCATGCCCGGGTCGGTGGCAATGGCGTCAATGTTGTAGAATCCGGCCACCGTACCGATGATGGTAAGAAGATAGGGGAAGTAGAACCGGCGGTTGAGCAGTATGCTCTGGGCAGCCAGCTTGGGGAAAAAGGACTTAGCCACGGCTGCCACCCCCCGTTGTCAGCAGCGTCAGCGTGTCGGTGATGCGCTGGTAGAACTGGCGGTCCGTGTCCTCCCCCCGGTAGAGCTGATGGAAGACCTGGCCATCCTTGATGAAGAGCACCCGGCCGGACCGGCTGGCGGCGGTGACGGAGTGGGTCACCATGAGGATGGTCTGCCCCTCCCGGTTCACCGCGGCGAAGAGGGTCAAAAGCTCGTCGGTGGCCTTGGAGTCCAGGGCGCCGGTGGGCTCGTCGGCCAGGATCAGGCGGGGATTGGTGATCATGGCCCGGGCGATGGCGGTGCGCTGCTTCTGGCCGCCGGAGACCTCGTAGGGGAATTTCTTGAGGAGGTCCCGGATCCCCAGCTTTTCGCTCAGGGGTGCCAGCCGCTGCTCCATCTCCCTGGGGGATTTGCCGGAGAGCACCAGGGGCAGAAGGATGTTGTCCTGGATGGAGAAGGTGTCCAGCAGATTGAAGTCCTGGAACACAAACCCCAGGTTGTCCCGGCGGAAGGCGGCCATCTCCCGCTCCCGGATCTCCGTGAGGTTCCGTCCCTCCAGTTTCACAACGCCGTTGGTGGGCTTATCCAGGGCGGCCAGGATGTTGAGCAGGGTGGTCTTGCCGGAGCCGGATTCGCCCATGATGGCGATAAACTCCCCCTCCTCCACGGAGAAGGTCACGTCGGTGAGGGCCTGGACCTGCTGGCCGCCGAAACGGGTGGTGTAGATCTTTTTAAGATTGCTGACTTCAAGCAGCGCCATGGGAATGCCTCCTTATCGGTTCGTTGCCATCAGTATACCAGAGCGGCCCGGGCGGTTCCATCGATTCACCTTACAATGGGCCGCCCAACCTTACAATACTGTAAGATACGGCGAAAAAACGGCGGAAAAGACTGTCAAAAAAGCGGCGGGGCCGCTTTTTTGAGAAGGATGCGGCTCCCCTGCGCGCAGGAGGCGGCCGCCCCCCACACTTGCGGGCCGAGAAGTGTTTTCCCCCAGGCGCATGTCCTGGGGGAAAACGGATTACACATATTTCGCGTCTGCGGGTAAACTCTGCGAGGCTTTTGCGGGCTTTGCCCCCTCGAGCTCTCCCCCCCCAATGGCGCAAGCGTTTTACACCAAGGTTTTTAGGGGGGATTTTGCAGGCCGCCCAGGGGTCAGACCGGAGTGATGGCCCGGGTGGAGAGGTCAAAGGTCACGGCGGTGCCCTCCCCCAGCCGGGAGGTGACCGTGAGATCATGGCCCA
This sequence comes from uncultured Oscillospiraceae bacterium, assembly GCA_904398675.1. GTDB lineage: Bacteria > Bacillota > Clostridia > Oscillospirales > Oscillospiraceae > CAJFPI01. The sequence continues at coordinate 6,317 of CAJFPI010000037.1, read as the reverse complement.
GCCGCCGGATGATGCGGTGGGTCAGGTACAGGCCGATGCCGGAGGCCCGCTTGTCCGCCCGGCCGTTGCGGCCGGTAAAGCCCTTTTCGAAGATCCGGGGCAGATCCTCCGGCGCGATGCCGATGCCGCTGTCCCGGACGGTGAGGCGGCCGTTTTCTGCGGAGACGGTGATCTCCCCGCCGGCGGGGGTGTACTTGATGGCGTTGGAGAGCACCTGCTCCAGGGCAAAGCACATCCATTTCTCGTCGGTGACCACTGTCTCCTCCAGCCCCTCCAGCGTAAGATGAATGTCCTTGTGGATAAAGAGAGGGGCGTATTTCCGCACCGACTGGCGCACCAGGCTTTCCAAGGGGTAGGGGCGGATGAGGAAATCCGTGCTGTCGCTGTCCATGCGGAGATAGGCCAGCACCATCTCCACATACTGCTCCATTTTAAAGAGCTGGTCCTTGAGCACCTGGCCCTCGGGGACATCGCTCTGCTGGACCACCAGGTTCATGGCCGCGAGAGGGGTCTTCACCTGGTGGGCCCAGAGGGTGAAGTAGTCCACCATGTCCCGCCAGCGCACCGCCTGCTCCCCGGCGGCAGCCTGGGCACGGAGAGAAAAGGACTCCAGCAGCTGCTGGTAATCCGTCTCCACCGTGTCCCGGGGCTCCGGCAGCTTTCCGGCGGGGAGCACCGGCTCGGCGAGAAGATCGGTGAGCGCCCGGTGGCGCCGGGCATAGCGGACAAAGCCAACGGTAAAAAAGACCACGCCCACCGGCAGGCAGAGGATGGCGGCGTATCCCACCGCCTCCACCGGCGCGCGGTAGAGAAAGAGAATTGCACCGAAGACGGCGGCAAAGGCGGCCAGGAGAAGGATATAGCCCAGATGCCGCCGGAGATAGGACCAGAAAAGCTGTATCATTCCACCATATACCCCACGCCTTTTTTCGTCTTGATGAGCCCCTCGCACCCCAGCTCCTCCAGCCGCCGCCGCAGGCGGTTGATGTTCACGGTCAGGGTGTTGGTATCCACAAACAGGTCCGTCTCCCACAGCCGCTGCATCAGCGTCTCCCGGCTGACCGCCTTCCCCTTGTTGGTAAAGAGCACCTGGAGGATCCTGAGTTCATTGCGGCTGAGCTCCACCTGCCGCTCTCCCCGGACGGCTACCCCGTCCCCCAGGCGCAGCACCACATCCCCACAGGTGAGCACGTCCCCGGGGACAGAGAAGTCGTAGGACAGGCGCAGCAGGGCCTGGACCTTGGCCACCAGGACAGAGAGGTCAAAGGGCTTGGCGATGAAGTCGTCTCCGCCCATGTTCATGGCCATGACGATATTCATATTGTCGGCGGCGGAGGAGAGGAAGAGGATGGGGACCTTGGAGAGCTTTCGGATCTCGGTGCACCAGTGGTAGCCGTTGAAATAGGGCAGAGTGATGTCCAAAATCACCAGCTGGGGGCTGAGCTGGGCAAACTCCCCCGCCACGTTTTGAAAGTCCCTGGCGCACACGCACTGGTAGCCCCAGGCCTCCAGATGTTTCTGCACGGCGCCGGCAATCACGGCGTCATCCTCCACTAAAAAGAGTTTCATAGCTGCCTCCTGGGTCATTGTTCCACGCGGAACCTGTAAACGTTCTCAGCGATAGGGTACCATTTTTAAGGGATAAAATCAATCGCCTTCGGTTGGGAAAAATTCCTTTACAAAGGGGCGGATTAATTAACATGGATTTCACGGAGGCGTGATTTCGCAGTTAACGGGGCGCGCCGTACAATAGGCGTGTTCACAGGGAAAGTGAAACAAAAAGAATGATGCAAGCTACATAGGAGGTATGTACGATGAAAAGAATCCTTGCTCTGGCCCTGGCGGCGGTCATGGCCTGCGCCGCGCTGGCCGGCTGCTCCAGCAGCAACAGCGGCAACGCCGGCAACGCTGGGAACAACACCACTGGCAACAACACGTCCGACAATACCGGCAACACCGGAAACGGCGGCGACGCCGCAGCCCTCTCCGGCACCGTGAATACGGAAGGCTCCACCTCCATGGCCGATGTGATGTCCATCTTCACCGAGGTCTTCAAGGAGATGAACGACGGCGTGACCGTGAACTACTCCGGCACCGGCTCCGGCGCCGGCATCGAGGCGGTGCTGGCCGGCACCTGCGACATCGGCCTCTCCAGCCGCGCCCTCACCGACGATGAGAAGGCCAGCGGCGCGGTGGAGAACATCGTGGCCCTGGACGGCGTAGCCATCGTGGTGAACCCGGAGAACCCCGTCAGCGACCTGACTGAGGAGCAGATCGCCCAGATCTACACCGGCGAGATCACCAACTGGTCCGAGGTGGGCGGCAACGACGCGGAGATCGCCGTTCTGGGCCGTGAGTCCGGCTCCGGCACCCGCAGCGCCTTTGAGGAGATCCTTGGGATCGAGGACGCCTGCGCCTACACCAACGAGTACGGCTCCACCGGCGACGTCATCGGCTCTGTGGCCGGCAACCCCAACGCCATCGGCTACGCCTCCCTCTCTGCCGTGGATGACACGGTGAAGGCTGTGCCCGTGGGCGGTGTGGAGTGCTCCGAGGCCACCGTGCAGGACGGCAGCTACACCATCCAGCGCCCCTTCGTCATGGTGACGGTGGAGGGGACCGAGCTCTCCGAGGCCGCCCAGGCCTTCCTGGAGTTCGCCATGAGCGCTGATGCCGCCCAGTACATTGAGCAGGCCGGCGCCATCGCCCCCAACGCGTAAGCAGAACAAACGCAAACCAGCCTGTGAGGCACGTCCGGAAACGGCCGTGTCTCACAGCCGTGATCTGACTAGGAAAGGCTGATGCAAATGAAAGACGCCATGAATCTAACCGCTGCCGGCGCCGGAGGCCGCACCGCCGGAAAGGCCCAGGTGGTGGGAAAAGACACCGGCAGGAAAAACGGGAGAAAAGCGGCGGAGCACATCATGCAGGTGGTGTTTTTGATCTGCGGGCTGATTGCCGTGGGCTTTGTTCTCCTGATCTCCGTCTACCTCATCATCTCCGGCATCCCCGCCATCCGGGAGGTTGGCCTTGTCAACTTCCTCTTCGGGGACACCTGGGACTCCTATAACAAGACCGATCCCCAGTTCGGGATCCTGCCCATGATCCTCACCTCTGTCTACGGCACCGCCGGGGCCATCGTCATCGGCGTCCCCATCGGGTTTTTCACGGCGGTCTTTCTCTCCAAGGTGGCGCCGCCGAAGCTGGCGGCGGTGGTCCGCCCGGCGGTGAGCCTCCTGGCGGGGATCCCCTCCGTGGTCTACGGCCTTGTGGGCATGATCGTGCTGGTGCCCTGGATCCGCACCACCTTCAACCTCCCCGCCGGCGACAGCCTCTTCGCCGCCATTATCGTGCTGGCGGTGATGATCCTGCCCTCCATCATCTCCGTGTCGGAGACGGCCCTTCAGGCCGTCCCCCAGGAGTATGAGGAAGCGAGCCTTGCCCTGGGCGCCACGGAGCTGGAGACCTATTTCCGTGTCAGCGTCCCCGCCGCCAAGAGCGGCATCGCCGCCGCGGTGGTGCTGGGTATCGGCCGGGCCATCGGCGAGGCCATGGCCATTTTGATGGTGGCCGGCAACGTGGCCAACATGCCCTCCCTCTTCTCCAGCGTCCGCTTTCTCACCACAGGCATCGCCATTGAGATGAACTACGCCAGCCCCGGCAGCCTCCAGCGCAACGCCCTGTACTCCATCGGCCTGGTGCTGTTTCTCTTCATCATGCTCATCAACGTGCTGCTCAACGTGGTCCTGAAACGGGAAAAGGAGGATTAGATCATGCATACAAGACAACTGTCCCCCTCCCGCCGGTTTTATGACATCGCGGTCCGGGCGCTGCTGTACGTCAGCTCGGCCGTCACGGTGCTGCTGCTGGTGTGCATTATCGGCTATATCTGCTACCGGGGCATCCCCGGCATCAACTGGGAGTTCCTGACCACAGAGGAGAGCCTCCTCCGGGGGACCATGGGAATCCTCCCGGCGATTGTCCATACCCTCTACGTCATTTTGTTTTCCATCATCATTGCGCTGCCCCTGGGTGTGGGCGCCGCCATCTATCTTACGGAGTATGCCCACAACCGGCGGCTGGTGACGGCCATTGAATACGCCACCGAGACCCTGGCGGGCATTCCCTCCATCATCTATGCCCTGGTAGGCGCCATCATCTTCAGCGAGGCGCTGAAACTGGGGACCACTCTCATCGCCGGCAGCCTCACCCTGGTGATCATGACGCTGCCCACCATTATCCGCACCACCCAGGAGAGCCTTAAAACCGTGCCCCAGTCCTACCGGGAGGGTTCTCTGGGGCTGGGCAGCGGCAAGTGGCGCATGATCCGCACAGTGGTGCTGCCCAGCAGCGTGGACGGCATCGTCACCGGCTGCATCCTGGCCATCGGCCGGGTGGTGGGGGAGAGCGCGGTGCTGATGTACACGGCGGGGCTGTCCACCATGATGCAGGACTTCTCCTCCATTCAGAATTTCATGGACGCCTCCGGCGCCACCCTCACCGTGGCCCTCTACATCTACGCCAAGGAGCGGGCGGATTTCGCCGTGGCCTTCTCCATCGCCACCATTCTGCTGGTGCTGACGGTGGTGATCAACCTGGCTGCCGGCTATGCCGGGAAAAAGCTGAAACGGTAAAAGAGCACAAAGGAGCAGAAAACATATGGCAGAAGAAAACACGATCCTGCAGGCGGAGCAGCTGGACCTGTTTTACGGGGAGCATCAGGCGCTGAAGTCCATCAACATGAAGATCCCCGAGCGGCAGATCACCGCCCTGATCGGCCCCTCCGGCTGCGGAAAATCCACCTTTCTCAAAACCATCAACCGCATGAACGACCTGGTGCCAAACGTCACCATCAAGGGGAAGATGCTCTACCACGACGAGGACATCTACAGCGCCAACCTGGACGTCACCTGGCTGAGAAAGCGCATCGGAATGGTCTTCCAGAAACCCAACCCCTTCCCCATGTCCATCTATGACAACGTGGCCTACGGCCCCCGGACCCACGGGGTGCGCAGCCGGGTCAAGCTGGACGAGATCGTGGAGCGCTCCCTGCGCAACGCCGCCATCTGGGACGAGGTGAAGGACCGGCTGAAAAAATCAGCCCTGGGCCTCTCCGGCGGCCAGCAGCAGCGGCTGTGCATCGCCCGGGCCCTGGCGGTGGAGCCGGACGTCCTTTTGATGGACGAGGCCACCAGCGCCCTGGATCCCATCTCCACCTCCAAGATCGAGGACTTGGTGATGGATCTCAAAAAGCAGTACACCATCGTCATGGTGACCCACAACATGCAGCAGGCGGCCCGCGTGGCGGACAAGACGGCCTTCTTCCTTCTGGGGGAGCTGGTGGAGTTTGACGACACCGAGCAGATGTTCTCCAAGCCCCACGACAAGCGGACAGAGGACTACATTACAGGGAGGTTCGGATAAATGCGCAGCCGGTTTGACCAGCAGCTTCACAAGCTGCACATGAACCTAACGGGAATGGGCGCGCTGTGCGAGCAGGCCATTGCCGTGGTGGCCAAGGCCCTTCTGGACCAGGACGCCACGCTGCTGCCCAAGGCCTATGAGACCGAGCAGCGGATCGACCAGATGGAGCGGGAGATCGAGGGGCTGTGCATGAACCTCCTCCTGCGCCAGCAGCCTGTGGCCAGCGACCTGAGGGCCGTGTCCTCCGCTATGCGGATGATCTCCGACATGGAGCGCATCGGCGACCAGGCGGCGGACATCGCGGAAATCCTCGGCTACTACACGGGAAACGGCGGTCTGCAGAGCGTGGACCATATCGGCGACATGGCCCGGGCCACCATCAAGATGGTGACGGACAGCGTGGAGTCCTTCGTCCAGTCGGACCTCCGCATGGCGGAGGAGACCATCCGCTACGACGATGTGGTGGACGCCCTCTTTGACCAGGTGAAGGCGGAGCTGACAAAGCTCCTTGTCAGCAGCCCGGACCAGGGCCAGCGGTGCCTGGACCTGCTGATGATCGCCAAATACTTTGAGCGCATCGGCGACCACGCGGTGAATGTGGCGGAGTGGGTGTGCTACTCCATCACCGGGTTCCACCCCAAAAATGTGAAGGAAGAGGCTTAACACACTAGTTCTCCTTTATCATAGAGGCAGACCCCGGGACCGGCTTGCCGGCCCCGGGGTCTGCTGTTTTCCACGGCGAGAGTTGGTCCGCGGCCCATCAGTAGCGGCTGATCTCCAGGGAGGCGTCGTCCTGCCCCTTTTGAATGGAGAGGATCCTCACGCCGTAGGAGAGCTCCGGGCTGACCCGGACCTCCACACGCTCGCCGGCCCGCCGCCCCATCAGCGCCCGC
>CAJFPI010000036.1 GCA_904398675.1 uncultured Oscillospiraceae bacterium | reverse complement strand
TGGCCTTGTACTGCGCCTGGGTGGCCTTGTGGTAGAGGGTCTTGGCCTCCGCCTGCTCCTCCGGGCTCATGCCCTGCCAGATGGGGGAGAGCTTTCCGTAGTCCACGCCGGCGCCGGCATAGTGGACCGTCTGCCCCTCCTCCCAGGTGGAGAGGTTCTCACAGAACATGTCCCGGGCCACCCCGATGTCCACGCCCTGGACGCCCGAGAGGTCAAAGATCTCCCACGCTGTCGTCAAAAGAATGGTTTTCATTGTCAATCTCCTTTCAAATTCCGGCAGATCGCCGGTTGATTCCGTTGGTAAACTGTGCTATGATGCCCGCGGAAGGAGGGATTCGTATGAAAACGACCCCTAAACAAGAAGAAATTTGTCGCATTCTTGGCCTTTCCGGTGATACCGACCTGTCCGTCATTTTGTGGCGGCCTACAGACCAGCGTCCCCGGGAGGGGAGCCGCGTCCTGATCCTGTGCGGCGAAGAGGACAAGCGGATGTGCATTGGCGCCGCCTATGCAGGCGACCGGTTCTGCATGCTCTGCCCCAACGGCTCCAAACGGATTCCGGAGGATGAGATCCTCGCCTGGAGCTATTTTCCCTACGACGGGGAGTGAGCCCCGTCTACCGCCCTTTGGGGCGGCTTTTTTTATGCCTCTCGTCCGCGGGAGACCGATGCCGGTCCAATTTGGCCTGCCTGGGGGCAAAAGTTGCTCGAAACCGTGCAAGCGCAGCGATGCCGGCGCCTGATTTTTGTTGACAGAAACCAGGTGTTTCTGTACAATCAAACTAGATTCCGACAGAAATTTCTGAGGTTTCCGGCGTTTTTAAGGATGGCTGTAAGAAAGCGGAGGTTTCAGAAATACAGGGTCGGCACAGATGGAGGGCATGGGCTCCTCTGTGGATGCTCCGGATGTACAGGAGCGCCGGCGGAACGCACCTCACACAGATGCCGCCTGTTTTGCGGCGCAGGGAAAGGAGGAAAACGGCGTGCGGGAATTTAAGCAGATCTCCTTCTGGAAGGAGCGCAGCCGCCTCACCCCCATCCAGGCGGTGAACCTGGGCCTCGCGTTGTTCCTTGCCCTGATGGTGCTCGACGGGCTGACCAGGGTCCCCCTGGAGGCGATGGCCCGGGTGGGAGACCAGTTTCCCCAGGTGGACCGCATCGTCATCACCACGCCGGCGGAGGAGACCGCTGTCCTGGAGGACGAGGATACGGTAGCCCGGTACAGGGACCTTATGGAGCCGGGCATGGCCCTCTCCGGGGACAGCCGGGAGATCCGGGACGCGGTGGTGGAGGAGGTGGCGGAGGTCGCCTTCTATATCGGGGAACGGGTGCTGGTGCGGGAGGAGCTCTACCTCCTCCAGGCCCCGCTGGAGGAAAGCCTCCAGCGGTGTGTGTGGGAGACAGAGCGGGGCCCCCTCATCGGGAAGGTAGGGCGGTATTTCCGCAGCATTGGCTGAGAAAATCCGGCTCCCCAGCCGCCCGGCGGAGCTGCTCTTCCCAGCCGGGCCGGACGGGGTGCGCCTCTGGCTGCTGCAATAGAAGGGGGAATGCCTTGTACACGGCATGAAGGATCGGAGACGGGACCCTCTTCCCGGGGAGATGGCCTCTGCCCAGGGAACATCCGGGGCGGCGGATACCGTCCCGGCCGCACCCAGGACCTTTCACAAACCGGACAGACGGCAGGTGAAATGGGGGATCGCCGCGGCCCTGGCCCTCCTCCTTGCCTGCGCCGCGGCGGTGTGGGGCCTCAGCGGGGTGCGCCTGGGGCGGGCCGCGGACCGGCTGCTGTTTTGCGCCGTCAAGGACTGTGAGCGATACGGGGTGGGGAATGGCGAAAAAGTGCTGCAGATGAACCTCGCCTGGGGTACCAGAGGCATCGGCGGCAATCCGGACGCTCCGGCCTTCGGCCAGGCGCTGGAGCCGGCGGTCCCGGGGGAGCTGGAGCCGTCCTTCTCGCTGTATGCGGGCGGGGGCGAGCTGATGAGGGGCCTTGGCCCATGGGCGGAGGGGCGGGAGATCCGGATCGACTTTTATCGGTTTGAAGAGGAGCCGCCTGAACCGGCGTCCATGCTCCACTACCGGGGCGCATGGTACCTGGTGCAGTACGAGGGAACCTTTTATGCAGTAGCGGACGCAGAGTGGCTTGCCGCGCTGTTTGATGAGCTGCTGTGGATAGAACCCGCGTTTCGGTTTTACCTCGGGGTCACTGTAGACGGGGATCCGCTTTGATGCGTTGGATTTTCCGCAATCAGATGGCATAGAGCCTGGCGGCGGGCAGAGAAAGGAGATCGGCTTAAAAAGATGTATTCCAACCAAAACGGCATGTACAACGGCCCTCAGAGCGACCAGCAGAAGCATAACAGCCAGTGGATGCTGGGGATTTTGCTGGGGCTGTTCGCCATCGGCTCAGGACTGCTGACCATTCTCAGCAATCGGCCCGCCCAGACGGACGGACGGCAGGAGGAAACCCGCCCGGCGCTGGAGACGCTGATGGAGCTGGGGGTGCCGGAGGCGGATCTGGCGCCCTTCCCGGAGGAGATGCTGGAGTCTCTTGCTCAGGCGCTGGAGGACCGGCCCTTCACCTATTTCTGCACGGAAAGACTGCCTGACGGCCTTACTGACAGCGGCGGTGGGAGCGGCTGGTATCTGGCGCCGGGCGGCAGCGGCGGCGAGGACGCCGTCTCTGCCGGTGATCTGGGCCTTGCGGGGCTGGAGCAGGCAGGGGCGGTCCAGGCGGAGACGATTGGCGGCGACGCGCTGTCCCTCCGGCTTTTGACATTCGTGCTGTGGGAAGAGGAGGGCATGGAGACGGCGGCGGAAATTCACTGCCTTGTATCCTATCAGTGGCTGGAGGATGCGGCGGCGTTTGCTGTGAATGACACCTGGCAGCTTTATCTGCCGGATGCGATGCATCTTGACTCCGCTGGGTTCCTCTACCTTGACACCAGCGATGGAGCCGCCAACGCACAGGAGGGGCTGAATGCCCCTGACGACATTCCGGGTTCTGAGGGGGCTCTGCTGGAGCTCGTTTCCAATGGAACGGGGAGCGGCTGTATTCAGTTTATCCTAGAGCCGGATCGCGCAGTCTCCCGGGACGAACTGGCGGGGCTCCCCCTCTGTGTGCAGTACAGCCGCTCCGACAGGGGATGGGAAAATGTGGAAGCCGCCGCCGTCGCGGTGGAGAATTTTGCTGCGGAATAGGGCGTGCGGGCATAAGAGGCAAGAAAAAAGAGACGGCTGATGCAGGCCGTCTCTTTTGCTTATGCGGCAGGAATGGCAGCCAGGATAACGGCTGCAGAAGGTGGGGCGCCTGACGCGGCGCTCTTGTTCCGCTGCGCTGGACGCCGGATCCGATCAACAGGGGCCTTGCGGGTATCTCGTAAAATAAAAAAGCCCGCCCTCAGAAATGGGGGCGGATTTTTTGTATGCAATCCGTGTGTAATTCATGTGTAAATTTTGATGTAATTTGGTATACAGAGATAGCATTGAAAAGCACTCAACTGTAACTCGCAATACACCGGAATCCCTTGCGGCAGTAAGAAGAAATCCCGAATCCATTGCAACGCAACAGACTCGGGATTGGCAAGCCACTACACTTTCGAACCCTCGGCCTGCAAATCCGCCGCAGTAATTCGTTTCTGAATATCCTCCACAGACGGCAATTGTTTCCCCAGTTCCTCCGGCAGATCGCTGGTAATTTGGTAAGCACTGACACCAATCGGCTTGCTCATATCTTTCAGTGAGTATTCTGCCACCAAATCATTTTTACTCTTACAGAGCAACAGGCCAATGGAAGGGTTGTCTTGCTCCTTCTTTAAAATTCCATCCACTGCTGAGAGATAGAAGTTAAGCTGTCCGGCATATTCCGGCTTAAATTCGCCGGTCTTCAGTTCAATCACCACATAGCAGCGCAGATTTAAATTGTAGAACAGCAGGTCGATATAGAAATCCTCGCCGCCCACATTGAGGTGATACTGATTGCCCAGGAAAGCAAAGCCGGTTCCCAACTCCAACAAGAGTTTCGTCACATCCCTGACCAGCGCCCGCTCGATATCCCGTTCCACCATATCCTCTTTGAAGGGGATAAAATCGAAGATGTAGGGGTCCTTCATCGTCTGCACAGCCAGCTCACTTTGGGGCGAAGGAAGCCGCTTTTCAAAATTGGATACCTTGTCCGCCAATACCTGCCGCTGATACAGACCACTTTCGATTTGGTGAACCAGTACCGCTCTTGACCAGCCATTTTTCTGGCATGCTGCAAGATACCAGTGGCGTTCCTCGGGATTTGATACCTTATCCAGCAAGACGAGGTTGTGTCCCCACGGAATTTGTGCAACAACCTGCTGCACAAATTCCCGGTCCGGATAGGTTTGGGCGAATTTGGCCATATACTTCAGATTGCGCACGGAGTATCCTTTGCTGGCCGGAAACTCTCTCCGAATATCCTTAGACAAGTTTTCGATGAATTTATTGCCCCATGCTTTGTGTTCATTGATGACCGCGCCGATGCTGTGGTAGAGCAGCACCAGCTCCGTGTTCACCTGGACAGCAGCGCGGTATTGAGCGACTTTAATCTCCTACTTGATTTGTTCGACAGTGGCAAGATACGCACCGGAATTGATTAGTATGCTCATTTTGCGCTTTCCTCCGTCAGAATTTTAAGCAGCCCCTGACACCCCGCCAGCACATCCCGCCAGGTAGTCTCGAAGTCCCCGGTGTACCAGGGATCGGCCACCTCGTCGAAACAAGGTACGCGTCTCTCCGTTTCCGCCTGCGGCGAAAACCCCGAATGCTCCCTTGTTCCTCCT
>CAJFPI010000035.1 GCA_904398675.1 uncultured Oscillospiraceae bacterium | reverse complement strand
CGCCCCGGCGCCCTGCGCCGGACCGGGGCTACTCTGCCCCCGTCGCGGGCGCTGCCACGGCGGACCTCCTGCAGCTCAGCCAGGGGGATATGGTCAGCCACCGCACCTTCGGCCAGGGCATGGTCCTCTCCGTGCGGAAGATGGGAAACGACGCGCTGGTGGAGGTAGCGTTCGATAAGGTTGGCACCAAAAAGCTGATGCTCCGCACAGCGGGCGTCCATATGACAAAGCTGTGAGCAGCGGGGAGAAATATTTTTTTAAAAAATGGGGAACCTTCTGGTAGAAACACCGTCTAAGTGCTCGGATCTGTCGAGAAGACAAAAATACCCAGTAAGGAGAACCAAACACATGAAACGATTTGTAACAGCCATTCTGGCCCTGACCCTGTGCCTGGGGCTTGCCGCCTGCAGCAGTCAGACCGGGGCGGAGGCACCGGATCTGCAGGCCTACTACGACGATTTTATAGCCTCTCTGGGGGAGGAAAACGCCCCCATGATGATGGAGGTCACCGATGATCTGGTGGACTCTGTGTATCCGGGCCTCAGCGACTACGAGCTCAAGCAGAAGGTGCTGCAGACGGCGGCGATTTCCGCCGTTGCCTTTGAGATGGCCCTGGTGGAGGTGTCCGATTCCGCCGATGTGGAAGCAGTGAAGGGCATTTTCCAGTCCCGGATCGACAGCCAGGTGGAGGGCGGCGCCATGTATCCCGCCACGATAGAGGCGTGGCAGAATGCCGAGGTGCTGGTCCAGGGGAATGTGGTGGCCCTGATCGCCGCCGGCGAGCAGCAGACCGCTGCAGTGGACGCATTCAACGCCCTCTTCCAGTAAACTTCCCTTCCTCTGCAAAGCCGTGGCCCCGCGGCCACGGCTTTGCTCTGTGATAAGACGCTAGAAAGGAGCACGGCCCATGGTCTTTTCCAGTCTGCCGTTTTTATTTTTCTATCTGCCGGTGGTGCTGCTGATCTACAAGCTCTCACCGCTGAAACTGCGCAACCTGTTTCTTCTGCTTGCAAGCCTGTTTTTCTACGGGTGGGGGGAACCGGTGTACATCGTCATCATGTTCCTATCCACTGCGGTGGACTACACCCACGGCATGCTGGTGGAAAAATGGCGCGCCGACGACAGGAAGGCCCGCATGGCGGTGTTTTCCTCCGTATTCTTTAACCTGCTCATCCTGGTATTTTTCAAGTACTACGATTTCCTGGCCGGCAGCATCAACGCCATCACCGGCCTGAATCTGCCGATCCTGGGCATTCCGCTGCCCATCGGCATCTCGTTTTACACCTTCCAGACCATGAGCTACACCATTGACGTCTACCGGAAGGACGCTCCGGTGCAGCGCAATCTTATTACCTTTGGCACCTTTGTCACCCTCTTCCCCCAGCTCATCGCCGGCCCCATCATCCAGTATAAGTCCGTGGCCGAGCAGCTCAAGCACCGGGAGGAGGGGCTGGGGAAATTTGTCTCCGGTGTGGAGCGTTTCGCCGTGGGCCTTGCCAAGAAGGTGCTGCTGGCCAATGCCATCGGAAACCTCTGGGACACCTATCTCGCTATGCCCGCCGCGGAGCTTACGGTGGTGGGGGCCTGGCTGGGCCTTGTGGCCTACGCCTTCCAGATCTACTTCGACTTCTCCGGCTACAGCGACATGGCCGTGGGCCTTGGGCGGATGTTTGGGTTTGAGTTTATTGAGAACTTCAACTACCCCTATATCTCCCGCTCGATCGTGGAGTTCTGGAAACGCTGGCACATCTCCCTGACAAAGTGGTTCCGGGAATATGTGTATTTCCCCCTGGGGGGCAACCGGGTGAGCCGGGGCAAATGGATCCGCAATATCCTGATCGTCTGGATCCTCACCGGCATCTGGCACGGCGCAGGGTGGAACTTCCTTCTGTGGGGCCTCTACTATGCGCTGTGGATGCTGGCGGAGCGCCTGTTCCTGGGAAAATTTTTAGAAAAGCTGCCCCATGTGGTGCAGCATGTATACGCCATGGTGATTGTGCTGGTGGGCTGGGGGCTCTTTGCCATTGAGAACATGTCTCAGCTGGGATCCTATCTCGCCACCTGCTTTGGCGGCGGCGCCATTTTCAGCGCCAGCACCGGCTATTACCTATGGAGCTATCTGCCCATGCTGGTGATCCTGGTGGCGGCCGCTACGCCGCTGGCCCGGAATCTGTACGGCCGACTCAGTGAAAACGTTCGGGCCGTTGCCTCGCCGGTGCTGATCCTGGCCGCGCTGATCCTCTGCACCGCCTCCCTGGTGGACGCCAGCTACAACCCCTTCCTGTATTTCCGTTTCTAAGGAGGCTAAGTGATGAAAAAAACCATGCAGATCGTCACCGCCGTCATGTTCTGCCTGTTTATCGGCGGCTTTGGCCTGCTCCATATCCTGCTGCCTGACCAGTCCTTCTCCCCGGTGGAGAACCGATACCTCTCCCAGATGCCCACCTTCTCCATCAGCAAGCTGGTGGACGGCAGCTACACCGAGGACCTGGAGACCTATCTGGAGGACCAGTTCCCCCTGCGGGACAAGTGGATCGGCCTGAAGACCCGCTATGAGTACGCCCTTGGCAAGAGGGAGTTCGGCAGCGACTCCCGGGGATATGTATACGTCTGCGGCGACCGGCTGATCGCAAAGGTTGTGGAGAGTGACCGGGCGGAGCAGAATCTCAGCTATGTGCAGGATCTGGTGGAGAAATCCGATATTCCGGTGTATCTGGGCCTAATCCCCACAGCGGCGGAGGTCTGGCGGGACAAGCTCCCGGAGGGAGCGGAGTCCTTTGACCAGCTGGGCTATATTGAAAAAGGAAAGGAGACCGGCGCGGTCTATGTGGATATGGCCGGGGTGCTGATGGACCACGCCGGCGAGGAGATCTATTACCGCACCGACCACCACTGGACCAGCCTCGGCGCCTACTACGGCTACACCGCCCTGCTGGAGGCCATGGGCATGACGCCCCAGAGCCTGGGGGAGGGGACCACTGTCTCGGAGGACTTTAACGGCACCCTCTACTCCACCTCCGGCGTCCACTGGCTCCAGCCCGACACCATTGAGACCTATGTGGCCGATGAGGGCGTCACCGTCACGGTGAACGACGGCGCCAGCGAGTCCACCCACGGCCTTTATGTGCCGGAAAAGCTGGAAGGGAAGGACAAGTATACCTACTTCCTGGGCGGCAACAACCCCCTCTATATCATCAAAAACCCCAACGCCGCCACGAACCAAAAGCTGCTGGTGGTGCGGGACAGCTACGCCGACTCCCTGGCCCCCTTCCTCAGCCAGCAGTTCAGCGAGATCCACCTGCTGGATCTGCGCTACTACCGCATCAGCGTCTCTGACTACGCAGCAGCCAACGATATGGACGCCATTTTCGTCTGCTACAGCGTGGACAATTTCCAGAGCGACTCCGACGTGGTGTTCCTGGGCCAGTAGCGGGAGAATACGGTTTTCGAATGGATTTTCCCGGATTTTACAAAAACTGCTGCTTGCAATTTATTGGCCTCTCGCGTATAATAAAGACAAGAAAACCAGTGAGGAGGTGATGCCCATGGGCCAGAGCTTTGAGGGGATGACGGAAGACATTCTGTGCCATCCCCGTTTCCAGGAGCTGCGCCAGTATGGTCATCATGGCGGGAAGAACAGCCTCTACGATCACTTGGTGGACACAGCAAAGCAGGCTTATCTGCTGGCAGAAGCCTTTGGGCTGCAGGAAGATCGCGTCCGCGCAGTGACTCGAGCCGCCTTACTTCACGACTTCTTTGGATACGACTGGCGCAGCGAGGACCACAAGCAGCAGGTCCGCCAGTTTTCCGGCTGGAAACGGGTGACCCATATGCACGCGTTTATCCATGGAGCAGTTGCCGCCGACCGGGCCTCCCAATATTTTGATTTGGACGACCGGCAGCGCGCCGCCATTAAGAGCCACATGTTTCCGCTGGCCTCCCTGCCGCGGAACTCCGAGGCGTGGATTGTGACGCTTGCGGATAAGCTTGTCGCCTCCCGCGAGATGTCTGCCGCCTTGGGCTGGCGGCTGAAACGGCTGCGGTACGGCGTACCGGCGATGCAGTGACCATGGACCGGCTGACACAGAAGAACGTCGACGGTCGATATGAATGGATAGAGGGCTGCACCCAGGAGGAGGCTGCAGCGAGACTGGCGGGATATGAGAACGCGTACGAGTTCCTTTTAGAGGAGCGGCGGCGGGCGGAGGCCCGGCTGGACGCCCTCCGGGGCCAGGGGAAAAAGCTGGCATTTCAGCAGGCCCTGGCGGAAAAGCTCTATCTCACCAGCTTGATAGACCGACTGGAACATCCCCCAAAGTAAAGAACAGACCCGCCGCGGTACTATGGTGCCGCGGCGGGTTTTTACTGCGCTGGGTATAAGAAAACGGCGTTCCCCCCCCACTGGCGGCGCCGCATTTTCCGCTGTGTGAACGAGGGGAAAATTGTCACAGAAACTTTGCTGCGGCCCCTTGTCAAAGCCCCTTGATTTGGTTTACAATAATACCCGACACAGCTGGGTGACGTGCCCGAGTAGTTTGTGGGGGAGGGGGGAGCAGATGATCCTGATTGCCTGCGTGGATCCAGATAACGGCATGTCCTTTTATGGCCGCCGCCAGAGCCGGGACCGGGAGGTGATCCGCCGTATCTTCGAGGACGCGTCCGGCAGCCGTCTCTGGATGGCTGACAGCTCCTATCCGCTCTTTTCCGGCCTGGACGACGGGCGGATTCAGACGGCGGAGGATTTTCTCTGCAGAGCCGGAGCGGGGGAGCACTGTTTTGCCGAGCAGCTGGAAAAACTCCCGGATCCGGCCCGGCTGGAGTGTGTTGTCCTCTACCGCTGGGACAAGCGCTATCCCGCCGACAGCCGTTTCCCGGCGGATCTGGAGGCCCGGGGATGGCGGAGGATCCGAACCGAGGCATTTCCGGGCTACTCCCACAAGACCATAGAAAAGGAGATCTATATCCGATGAGAGCGCTGAAGAGAATGGTGTCGTATGTGGTGGTGTTCTGCCTTGCGGCAGGGGCATACTACTTCCTGGGGCCGGAGCTGGGGGGCGGGGGTACACAGCCGTCCTACTCCCTGGAGGAGATTCCAGAGTACAGCGGTTCGCCCTATGTGGTGATCAACAACAACGTGCCCGATTTTTCCCAGGAGGATCTGACAACAGAGGCCTATGAGTCCTACAGCCCCCTGGACGCCCTGGGCCGCTGCGGCACGGCGGAGGCCAGCATCGGCGTGGAGCTGATGCCCACCGAGGAGCGGGGGAGCATCGGCCAGGTGCAGCCCACCGGCTGGCACACAGTGACCTACGACTGTGTGGACGGGCGGTATCTCTACAACCGCTGCCACCTCATCGGCTATCAGCTCACCGGGGAGAACGCCAACGAGGAAAACCTGATCACCGGTACACGGTACTTAAATGTGGACGGCATGCTGCCCTTTGAGAATATGGTGGCGGACTACATCACCGAGACGGAAAACCATGTGCTCTACCGGGTGACCCCTATCTTTGAGGGGGAGAATCTGGTGGCCAGCGGCGTGGTGATGGAGGCCCAGTCCGTGGAGGACAGCGGGGAGGGGATCTCCTTTGCCGTCTATGTCTACAATGTCCAGCCCGGCGTGGAGATCGACTACGCCACCGGTGAGAGCTGGCTGGCGGAGGATGGGACTGCCGCCCAAACAGACGGCGCGGCTGCGGCTTAGCGGCGCTGCGGCAGACGAAACCATATAGCAGAGACGAGGCCCCTGGCCGGGCAGTAGACCGGTCAGGGGCCTTTACAGCAATAAAATGTATTAATATATTTATAAAAATAAATCAAACACAAATTTGGATAAAGCAGCAGATCAGCTGCTAAAAGACCGAAAATTTCATGTGATCTGGGGGCTTGCCGAGAAAATTAAACAGAACCACGAAAAAATTCCAGGAGATTTGTGCGCTTTTGCCCGGCTGCGCCAGTTGCAATGCTTTTGCCGCTATGGTACAATAAGTGCAGAAAAAGGTATTGTTTCTGCATGAAAACAGACAAAAGTGCGTCATTAAATTTTTGAAATCAATCATACACGATAGATTGCGGGAGGGCGGCGCGTGGCTGGGTTCTATATGATGGATATGGCCCCCCGGCAGGAGTATCTGGGGGACGAGCAGCGGCTGGAGAAGGCCCGCCTCGGCACCTTCCTCCTCTCTTTTTTGGATCAGGACTGGCAGAGCCTGGCAGACGAGGCCATGTCTCTGCGGCGGCAGGCCTATCTGGTGGAGCAGGCCCAGCGGGGGTTTGATTCTCTCCGCCGCCGCTTTCAGGGGGCGCACCCCCTGTTTCAGCGGGAGATGGAGCGCCTGTCCGCCAGTGCCGACAGCCTCTACGCTGTGGGCCAGTGGGCCGGGGAGATGGCCCGGTTCCACCCGCTGCTGTACGCGGCGGTGGAGCGGGTGCTGGACCGGGACACCGGCGGCGCGGATGCCGACGGCCGCTACCGGGCGCTGCTCACAGAGATCGGCGAGCTGAGCCGCCTGGCCGAGCGGTTTCATGAGGGGGTCTCCGTCCGCTACCACATGGGGGCGGGGGGCGGCAAGCTCTGCTATGGGGCGAAGGACCTCCGGATCCTCCTCTACCTCTCCTTTGAATATATGGTGTCCCAGGGGACGGCCTTTCGCCGCTGCCTCAACTGCGGGCGCTATTTTATCCCGTTTTCCGTCCATACCTGCTACTGTGACCGGCCGGCGGGGGAGGGGAAAACCTGCAAGTCCTATGCGGCTAAGGCAAATTACACCAGGCGGCTGCAGGATGACGCGGCCCGCAGCCTCTATATTAAGCAGAACAACGCCTATCAGATGCGGGTCCGCCGCTCGCCGGAGCTGTACCCGGAGGAGGAGTACCGCCTCTGGCAGATGCATGCCCGGTCTCTGCTGGGGCAGTTTGACCGGGGGGAGATCTCCTGGGAGATGTTTCAGGAGCAGACGCGGCTGCCGAAACGGCGGCGGGCAGAGCAGGACGCACCCAAAACGAAATGACCTTTCATTGGCGCCGTCCCAGGCGGCGAAATAGGTGAGGATATGGAACAGAGAATGGTTGAACTGGTACAGCCCCGGCACACGCTGATCGGGGAGAATAGTATTTTTGAGATCCCGCGCTTTCTCCGCAATATCCAGGGCAGCAGCATGGCCCTGGTGGTGACGGACCAGGGGCTGGTCCGCCTGGGGACGGTGGGACGGATCACAGATATTCTGGACCGCGCGGGCATCCGGTGGTGCCTTTTTGACGATGTAAAGCCGGATCCCACCGTGGAGATTGTCAACGCTGCCCTGGCCCGCTACACGGCGGAGGGCTGCTCCTGCATTATCGCCATCGGCGGCGGCTCGCCCATCGATGTGGCCAAGGCGGTGAGCATCCTGGTGACTAACGGCGGCAGAGTGGAGGACTATAACGGCGTGCGGAAGTCCGCCCGCCCCGGCGCGCCCATTGTGGCGGTGAATACCACCGCCGGCACCGGCAGCGAGGTTACCGCCGCCTATGTGATCACCGATGAGGCCCGGGGCGTCAAGATGCTGATGGTGGACCCCAACTGCCTTGCCTATCTCGCCATTGACGATCCGACGCTGATGGCAGGCATGCCGCCGGAGCTGACCGCCGCCACGGGGATGGACGCCCTGACCCACGCGGTGGAGTGCTATGTCAGCCGGGAGGCCACGCCCTATACCGACGCGCTGGCCCTTGAGGCCATCCGCCTTGTGGGCAGGACCCTCCGCCGGGCGGTGGCGGACGGCGGGGATATGCAGGCCCGGACAGATATGTGCTGGGCGGAGTATCTGGCGGGCCTGGGGTTTTCCAACGCCGGGCTGGGCCTGGCCCATGGCATCGCCCACCAGCTGGGCGCCCGGTACCACATGCCCCATGGCGTGGCCTGCGCCCAGATCCTGCCCTGGGTGATGGAGTACAACGCCCCCGCCTGCTGGGAGCGGATGGGGGAGATCGCCAGGGCCCTGGGGGAGGACGTCCGGGGGCTTGGGCGGGAGGAGGCTGCCCGCCGGGCGGCCGACGCGGTCCGGGATCTCAGCGACGACGTGGGGATCAAGCCTCTCCACGCCTATGGATTTTCTGTGGATGACATTTCCCTCCTGGCCCGTCAGGCCCTGGAGGATACCAGCACCCCCTCCAACCCGGTGCAGCCGGAGGAGAGCGAGGTGGAGCGGCTGATCGCCAAGGCCTACTGCGAGGGCCTTGTGGTGGAGGCCGTCCGAAGACAGCAGGGGCAGTAAAGGAGGATGGAGAGATGAGTGAGCAAAAGATCGTGGTCCCGGAGCGGAAGGCCCAGCTGGTTTCTGCCTATGTGATTTATGAGATGACCGGCCGGCTCTTTGTCCCGGCGGCCTCGTCCAACCGGCATGTCCACCTCAGCGAGGCGGACCTGGCCCGGCTCTTCGGGCGCGGCTATGCCCTGACGCCCCAGAAGGACCTGTCCCAGCCGGGGCAGTATGCCGCCAAGGAGACGGTGACGCTGGTGGGCCCCAAGGGGGAGATCCAGAAGGTCAGGGTGCTTGGGCCTGTGCGCAAGGACACCCAGGTGGAGATCTCCCGGACAGATTCCTTCAAGCTGGGGGTCAAGCCGGTGGTGCGGATGAGCGGCGATGTGGCCGGCACGCCCGGGATCCGGCTGGTGGGGCCCAGAGGGGAGATCGACATCCCCCAGGGCGTGATCGTGGCGGCCCGGCATCTCCATCTCTCCCCCGAGCAGTGCGAGGCCTTCGGCCTCCACGACGGGCAGGTGGTCTCCCTCCAGAGCGGGGGGGAGCGCAGCGCCGTTTTGGAGAATGTGGTGATCCGCTCCGGCAGGGGCCACGACATGGAGGTCCATGTGGATACCGACGAGGCCAACGCCATGGCCATGGAAAACGGCGAGATGCTGGAGGTCCTCCGCTGAGGAGGCGTTCCGGCAGTCAGAACAGGACGAGGTGCAGATGGACAGAGGCGAGCTGCACAAGTTGATAGAGGAGGTCACCGCCCAGGTGGGGGAACGCCTGGCCCGGAGAGACGGCGGCAGAAGGCGGGACAAGACACATCTGGTGCTCCTGCCGGCGCCGGCCGCCTTCCCCGATAAGCTGAAGAGCTGCCTGGAGCGGCGGTATCCCGGCGGGTGGACCCTGGCGGATTTCACGGGAGCGGCGCCGGAGGCCTTGCCGCCGGAGCAGCTCACCCGGGAGCGGCTTTTGCCCCTGGCGGCCCAGGCGGAGACCGTGTCTCTGGCCGCGCCGCCGGTGTCCCTCCTGCGGGAGATTGCCGCGGGGGAGGATGCGTCGGACCTTGCCTACCTTGTGATCCGCTCCATCCTGTGGGGCAAGCGGGTGGAGCTGTTGCTGGATTTCGCCCCGCCCCGTTTCCGCCGCAACAGCCTTTTGGGCCAGGTGGCGGAGGCGGTGGATACCCTCTCCTCCATGGATGTGGCGGTGGTGTGCTATGCCGCCCCCCTGGAGCGGGAGCGGGTGACCCTGGTGACGGAAGAGGTGGTCCGCGCCGCGGCAAAGCGGCGGGAGGGGGCGGTCTGGTGCGAAACGGGCGCCATCATCACCCCCTCGGCCCGGGACGCTCTGCGGGAGCTGGGGCTGGAGATCCGGTACGAGGAACGGAAGGAGGAATGAGCCGATGCAGCTGGCACGGGTGAAGGGAACAGTGGTCAGCACCAACAAGGCCGAGAGCCTGATGGGGCTCAAGCTGCTGCTGGTGAAACCCATTGACATAGAGACCTGGGAGGAAAAAGGCGAGCTGACGGTGGCGGTGGACGCGGTAGGCGCCGGCGAGGGCGAGGTGGTGATGCTGGTGGGGGGCAGCTCCTCCCGTCAGACCAGAGTTACGGAGAACAAGCCCACGGACCTCACCATCGCCGCCATCATCGACACAGTGGATGTAAACGGCAGACGGGTGTTTGAGAAGTTTCGCAGCGGCGAGAAACGGACCTGAAATCGGACAAGGGGCTGAGGGATAGACAATGGATGTAAGAGAAATGGTTTGCAACGCGGGGATCCTGGGCGCCGGCGGCGCCGGATTTCCCACCCATGTGAAAATCAACTGCCAGGCGGAGACGGTGATCGTCAACGGCGCGGAGTGCGAGCCCCTTCTGCGGGTGGACCAGCAGGTGATGGAGCTGTATGCCGCCGAGGTGGTGCAGGGCCTTCGGCTGGTGATGGAGCAGACCGGGGCCAAGGAGGGCGTCATCGCCCTGAAGGGGCACTACGCCGGGGCGGTGAAGGCCCTCACCGCGGCGTCGGAGGGCGTGGAAAATGTCCGCGTCCACCTGCTCAAGGAGTACTACCCTGCCGGCGACGAGCAGCAGATCGTCTACGACGTTACCGGCCGGGTGGTCCCCACCGGGGGCCTTCCCCTGGATGTGGGGGCCGTGGTCTCCAACGCCAGCACCCTCCTCAATGTGGCCCGGGCCGCGGAGGGGAAGAAGGTGGTGGAGAAGTATGTCACCGTGGGCGGCGCGGTGAGGACGCCGGTGACGGTGAAGGTGCCGGTGGGTATCTCCTGCAGGGAGCTGCTGGAGGCCGCCGGCGGTACCACGGCGGAGTGCCGCTATCTCATCGGCGGTCCCTGCATGGGGCGGGTGGTGGATAACCCTGACGAGCCGGTGACCAAGACCACAGGGGGCCTCCTGGCCATCCCGGTGGACCACCCCTACTGGAAAAAACGCTCGGAGCGGATCAACCTGCAGCTGATCCAGTCGGTGTGCTGCCAGTGCTCCATGTGCACTCAGATGTGCCCCCGCAACGCCCTGGGGCTGAATGTCCAGCCTCACAAGGCCATGCGGACCATCGCCCAGGGGCTGGACCTCCTGGGGGACGCCAACGGGGTGTTCTCCTGCTGCAACTGCGGCCTGTGCACCTACTACGCCTGCAACTTCGGCCTCAACCCCTCGGTGGTGATGCAGAAGGTGAAGGGGGCTATGGCGGCCAAGGGCATCAAGCCCCGCAAGGAGGTCTTTACCACAGTTGACAGCGGCATTGACCACAAGAAGGTGCCGGTGACGCGGCTGATCGCCCGGCTGGGGCTGGAGGCATACGATGTGCCCGCCCCTATGGTGGACAAGCTCATGACCACAGACCAGGTGCGGATCCTGCTCCGCATGGGTGTGGGCGCCCCCAGCGTGCCGGTGGTGGCCGTGGGGGACAAGGTGCGGAAGAACACCTTGGTGGCGGACATCGCCCCAGGCAAGCTGGGCGTCAAGATGCACGCCAGCATCTCCGGCACCGTGACCGCGGTGACGGACAGCTATATTGAGATCAGGAGGACGGCGGTATGAACGCATTGGGAATGATTGAAGTGACCAGCATCCCTGTGGGGGTGGAGGCGGGAGACGCCATGCTGAAGGCCGCCGCCGTGGAGCTGGTTACGGCGCAGAGCGTCTGCGCGGGCAAGTACATCGTTCTGATCACCGGCGAGGTGGCGGCGGTGCGGGAGAGCGTGGCCGCCGGGAAGACGGCGGCTGGCCCCAAGCTGGTGGACAGCATGGTGATCGCCAACGTTCACCCCCAGGTCCCCCAGGCCATCAACGCCTGCACGGAGATCGGCCAGGTGGCCGCGGTGGGCGTTTTGGAGGCATTCTCCCTGTGCGCCGCGGTTCTGGCGGCGGACGCGGCAGTGAAGGCGGCGGACGTGTCGCTGATGGAGGTGCGGCTGGGCCGGGGCCTTGGCGGCAAGTCCTTCATCATCCTCACCGGCGAGGTGGCGGCGGTCCGCGCGGCGGTAGACGCTGCCCACGCCCTGGAGGAGGTGGCGGGACTGATGAACGACAGCGTGGTGATCCCCGCGCCCCATCCGGACATGATCCGCGCGCTGTATTGATTTGGGTTTTCCGCGGGGGTCCCCGCAGAAAATAGAAACAGGTACACACAGATTTCATATAAAGGTAGGAGGATACAGCAATGAAATTAGCACTTGGAATGGTAGAGACCCGGGGCCTCATCGGCGCCATCGAGGCGGCGGACGCCATGGTGAAGGCGGCTAACGTCAAGCTGATCGGCAAGGAGCAGATCGGCTCCGGCCTTGTCACCGTCATGGTTCGGGGCGACGTGGGCGCGGTGAAGGCGTCCGTGGATGCCGGAGCTGCCGCCGCTAAGCAGGTGGGCGAGCTGTACGGCGTCCATGTGATCCCCTCTCCCCACGACGATGTGGAGATGATCCTGCCCCATGTGGAGGGCTAAAACGGCATGTTTGTCGGCAGAGTGACCGGCTGCGTGGTGTCCACAGTGAAGGACGAGGGCCTGCAGAATATCCCCCTTCTGGTGGTGCAGGTCCAGGAACGGGGCCGGGAGATGGAGACCCTTGTGGCGGCGGACGCTACCGGCCAGGCCGGACAGGGGGATCTTGTCTATCTCATCGACGGAAAGGAGGCCGCCAAAATCTTCCGCAGGGGGCTTGTGGCGGCGGATGCGTCGATTGTGGGATTCATTGACTCCTACAACCGGCTGCTGGAAAACGAGAATAAAGGAGAACAGCAATGAAACTAGCATTGGGAATGGTAGAGACCCGGGGCCTTATCGGCGCGATTGAGGCGGCAGACTCCATGGTGAAGGCGGCCAATGTCAAGCTGATCGGCAAGCAGCAGATCGGCTCCGGCCTCGTCACCGTCATGGTCCGGGGCGACGTGGGCGCAGTGAAGGCGTCTGTAGACGCCGGCGCCGCCGCCGCCAAGCGGGTGGGCGAGCTGTACGGCGTCCATGTGATTCCCTCTCCCCACGACGATGTGGAGATGATTCTGCCCCACGTGGAGGGCTGAGCACCATGCGCCTGGCGCAGGTTGTGGGCAACGTAGTGTCCACCATCAAGGACCAGGGCTATGCCGGCCAAAAGCTGATGATCGTGGATTTCCTCTCGGAGGGCGGAGGGCGCACCGGGGAGGAGGCCATCGTCTTTGACGCGGCCCAGGCCGGCGTGGGGGATGTGGTGCTGGTGACCACTAACGGCAGCGCTGCCAGCCAGCTTTTGGGGGACCGTGTGATTGCGGATATGACCATCTGCGGCGTGGTGGACAGCGTGAGCCTGGACGGGGCCGTCCGGAACTATTTATGAACAGACGCATCAGACAGCGGGGATTGCGCCGATAGGGTGCAGTCCTTGTTGTCATGGCCGCAGATCGGCAGCGGGGAGGTGGCGCATTGGACCTGGAGCGGATTACAAGGGAAGTGGAGTGGCAGGTGCTGCGGGACACCCGGAGCAAGGGCGCGGTGAACCGACGGCTGGACCCGGACCTCGCGGCGGCCACGCTGCCCGGGGCGCTGTCTCTGGAGCTGCTCTGTCCCCAGTGTACGCCGGAGCGGGTGGAGGATCTGTGCCGTGGGGCGCGGAAACAAGGGGCGGCGGCGGTAACGGTGCTGCCCGCCTTTGTGTCGGCGGGACGGTCCGCCCTGGGGGGCAGCATGACGGCCCTTACCGCAGCCATCGGCTACCCCTGGGGCTCCCTGACGCCCGCCGCCCGGACAGCCCTGACCAGGGATTGCCTCGTTTCCGGGGCCGACGTGGTGGAGATCGCCTTTGACATGGCCGCTCTCCGCAGCGGCCGCCTGGGAGAGGAGCAGCTTGCCCTGGAGGAGCTGGGGCGCCTGGCCGCCTCCTATGGCGCTGCCCTTGCCGTAGGGGTGGATCTGCGGCTTTTGGAGCGGATGGAGCAGGTGGAGGTGCTGACTGCCCTCCGCCGCACCGGCGCCGCCATGGTCTCCCTCCGCCGCTGCCGCGACGCGGGAGATGTGCGGCTGGCCCGGGAGCTGATGGGCGGGCAGATGGCGGTGAAGGCCGCGGGGCCGGCGGAGGGGCTGGAGGAGATCCGGACTCTTCTCCGGGCCGGGGCGGCCCAGGTGGGCGTCTCCGATCTTACCCCCTGGACAGACGAAAAATAAACCTCATGAGCTGCAGGCCCGCCGCGATAACGGGAAAAAAGACAGCTGCGCAAGCAAGCTTTTTGCATGCAGGCTGTCCCCGGCCCTCGGGCCTGGATCTCACAGCTGTGCCGCCGAAAGCGGCGCATGGCTGTTTTCGGTATGTGTTTGCTCAGCAAGGCAAGGAAAAAGGCTGAATGCCGTCGGCAGTGTCGGCGGCATTTTTATTTTCCGGGGAAAACACCGTCTTTCAAAAAGTAACCGGTGCGGACACCACGGGGAAATTTTTCCCTTGTGTAACGACGAAATGGCAGAAAATGGTGTGGGCATGCTGTAGGGTTTTGCGGGAAAACCGTAGTTGATCAGTGAGATCCATTCGGGGGGTGAGGAAAATATGGAGGATGAGGCGATCATCCGCCTGCTGTTTGACCGGGAGGAGGAGGGGGTGCAGGCTCTGGACGCCAAGTACGGCGGGCTCTGCCGCCAGCTGGCCTACCGTATCCTGGGAAACTGGCAGGACGCGGAGGAGTGCGTCAACGACGCTTACCTGGGCGCCTGGAATGCCACCCCCCCGGAGAGACCCCAGGTGCTTTCCGCCTATCTGTGCAGGATCGTCCGCAACCAGGCCGTCAAAATTTGTGAGCGTAGAGGGGCGCTGAAACGTGCCAGCGCCTACACCGTGGCTATGGAGGAGCTGGCACCCTTCCTGGCCGGGCCGGACACGGCAGAGACGGCACTGGAAGCCCGGGAGCTGGGGCTGCTGATCGAGGGGTTTCTGGACACGCTGGCCGGAGAGGACCGGGTGATCTTCCTGCGGCGCTACTGGTTTGCCGATTCCTACCGAGAGATCGCCGGACGGGTGGGCCGGACAGAGAAGGGCGTCTCTGTCCGGCTGTCCAGGATCCGGAAGAGGCTCAAACACTATTTGGAGGAGAGAGGGGAATTTGCATGCTGACAGACACTTTTTCAAAAGCACTGAATACCATTGATGACCGGTATCTCCTGGAGGCCATGGGGGAAGGGACCGCAAGGCGAAAACGGCCCAGAATGGCCCTCCGCCTCTGTGCGGCAGCTGTGACGGCTCTGCTGCTGGTGGGGACGGCCCTTGCGGTAAGCCCGGCGCTGCGGCAGGCGGTCAGGGAAGTACTGTTCCCCCGCTATACGGCGGAAACTTTCCAGGAGATCGATGCGGGACACCGGACAGGCAGCTTTGACCGGATGGACACGCTGTTCACTTTCCTGGAGACCTGGAACCGGGAGAATATGGGAGATGGAGTGTACATTCAAAAAGAAAATGGATTTTCTTACACAGTAGTTGAAGAGGAAGAAACTACAGCAGAAGTGCTGGTCCTCTGTCAGCCGGAGGAGAAAATTCTCCTGGTCCGCATGGAACGCATTCCCTACGATGGGACTGCGGGACTGTGGCAGGTCACAGGATACCAGCTGCTGGACCGGGTGGAGGGGGAGATGCTGCTGAACCCATAAGGTGTAATCATAAAATGTAAACAATTTATCAAACACATACGGGCTGCACAGTATATTGGTGCAGTCTGTCTGTGTTTCATCACCCCCGGAAACAGCATTTCTTATAAAATTTCAGGAAACCATTGACAGCAATTATTGTTGCATTTACAATTGTTGCATATTCAATTGTATGGGGGGAGCGATTTGGAGCTGTTCCGGCGGTTTGCCGCCTATCTGCACAGATACCGCGTCTACGCGGTGGCGGCGGTTCTCTGCATCGCAGCGGAGACGGTTTTCGAGCTGGTGATTCCGCTTTTGATGGCGGACATTGTGGACGTGGGCGTAGCCAATGGGGACCGGCCCTATATCTACCGGATGGGGGGGTATATGATCCTCTGCGCACTGGTCTCCATGGCTTTAGGGGTGGTCAGCGCCCATTGCACGGCCCTCTGCGGCAATGGCCTGGCCGCAGAACTCCGTAAGGCGGAGTATCGGAAGATCCAGAGCTTTTCCTTCTCCAACCGGGATCGGTTTCAGACTGCATCGCTGGTTACCCGGCTGACCAGCGATGTGACCACCATTCAAAACGCCGTGACCTCCGGCCTGCGCCCAGCGGTCCGCTCGCCTATTATGATGGTGACGTCCATTGTCATGTCCTTCCTGATCAACCCACGGCTGGCAGTGGTGTTTCTCATTGCCGCGCCGCTGCTGGCTGTGCTTTTGGGGGAGATTGTCCTCCACGTGCGCCCCATGTATGCCAGGCTCCAGCGGGCCATCGACCTGGTCAACCGAACCGTTCAGGAGGATCTGTCCGCCATCCGCATTGTGAAGGCATATGTACGGGGGGAGTATGAGGAGGAGAAATTCGCCCAGGTCAACGGCAATCTCCAGTCTGTGGCGGAGCGGTCCTTCCGCCTGGCGGTGCTGAACATGCCGGCCATGCAGCTGGTGATGTATGCCACGATCCTGGCCATTCTCTGGTTTGGCGGGCGGATGATTATCGGCGGGGAAATGCAGATCGGAAAGCTCACCGGCTTTCTCAGCTATGTGCTCCAGGTGCTCAACAGTCTCATGCTGATGTCCAACGTATTTCTCCTGCTGACCCGGGCCGTGGCCTCGGGACACCGGATTTTGGAGGTAATGGACGAGCCCATCGACATCACAGAGGAGCACGCCGAAAATGTGGAGGTGGAGCGGGGCGAGGTGGTGTTTGACCACGTCTCCTTCAAATACCGGGCCGACGCCAGGGAGTTTGTCCTGAGGGATATCAGCCTGACCATCAGGGCGGGGGAGACGGTGGGCATCATCGGCGGCACCGGCTCGGCAAAGAGCACCCTGGTGCAGCTGATCCCCCGGCTGTACGACGTCACCGAGGGGACGCTGCTGGTGGACGGCCGTCCGGTGGACCGCTATCCTCTCCGCCATCTGCGGGACGCCATTGCCATGGTGCTGCAGAAGAACACGCTGTTTTCCGGCACGGTGCTGGAAAATCTCCGCTGGGGCAAGGCAGATGCCTCGGAGGAGGAGATCCGGGAGGCATGCCGCATTGCCTGTGTGGACGAGTTCATCCACCGTCTGGAGAAGGGCTACGACACGGAGCTGGGACAGGGAGGCGTCAATGTTTCCGGCGGGCAGAAACAGCGGCTGTGTATTGCCCGGGCCATTTTGAAACGGCCCAAAATTTTGATTCTGGACGATTCCACCAGCGCTGTGGACATGGTGACGGAGGCAAAGATTCGGGAGGGCCTTGCCAGGAGCCTTCCGGACACCACAAAGATCATCATTGCCCAGCGGATCACCTCTGTCCTCCATGCGGACAAGATCGTGGTTCTGGAAGACGGCAGGATCCATGATATAGGAGATCACTGGACGCTTTTGGAGCGCAACCGGATCTATCAGGAGATCTACCATTCTCAGCAGGAAGGAGCGGGACTGTAATGGCGGGAAATGCGGCACGAAAGCGCCCAAAGCATCTGGGCTGGACGCTGCGGCGTCTGCTGCGCTATCTGGGAAAGCACCGCCTGGCTCTGGCGGCAGTGGCGCTGCTGGTGGTCTGCAGCAGCATGGCCAACATCCTGGGGACCTATCTGCTCCGCCCGGTGATCCGGGAATTTATCGAGCCGAAGGACCTGGCGGGGCTTGGCCGGGCCGTATTGGGCATGGGGGCGATGTACGCCCTGGGGGCTCTCTGCACACTGGGCTACAACCAGCTGATGGTCCACACCGCCCAGCAGGTGGTCGCACAGATCCGGCGGGACCTCTTCGCCCATCTGCAGACCCTGCCCCTGTCCTACTTTGACACCCATACCCACGGCGAGCTGATGAGCAGTTTTACCAACGATGTGGACGCCATCACCGAGGCGCTGAACAACAGCTTTACCCTCCTGATTCAGAGCTTTGTCATGGTGACCGGCACCATTGTGATGCTGGTGGTGCTGGACCGGAGGCTGTCGCTGATCGTGATTTTCTTCCTCCTTTTGATGTTCCTCTTTATCCTCTACAGCAGCCGCAGCAGCAAGAAGTACTTTGCCCAGCAGCAGGCCCATCTGGCCGCACTCAACGGCTTTGTGGAGGAGATGGTGGCCGGGCAGAAGGTGGAAAAGGTTTTCAACCACGAGGATGCAGATTTTGAGACCTTCTGCCGGTACAATGAGGACCTGCGTCAGTCGGGAACCAGGGCGGTGCGCTATGCGGGGATGATGGTTCCCACCGTGGTGAGCCTCAGCTACTTCAATTACGCTGTGTCTGCCTGCCTGGGAGGGATCTTCGTCCTTACAGGACTGACGGATCTGGCCAGTCTCTCCCCCTATCTGGTCTATGTCCGGCAGAGCGCCATGCCCATGAACCAGCTGACCCAGCAGGCAAACTTTTTCCTCACCGCCCTCTCCGGGGCCGAGCGGATCTTTGCCATGATGGATGAGGCGCCGGAGGTGGATGAGGGGGATATCACCCTGGTCCGGACAGAGACGGCGCCGGACGGCACCCTGCGCGAGACGGAGCGGGCCGCCGGGCACTACGCCTGGAAATGTCCCGGCCGGAAGGGGGAAACACTGGTGCCCCTGCGGGGGGACGTGCGGTTTGATCATGTGACCTTTGGCTATGTGCCTGGAAAGACAGTGCTGCGGGATGTGAGCCTCTATGCAAAGCCGGGGCAGAAGATCGCCTTTGTGGGCTCCACCGGAGCGGGAAAGACTACCATCATCAATCTGATCACCCGGTTTTATGAGATCCAGAGCGGGACCATTACCTATGACGGGCTGGACCTGCGCCGCATCCGCAAGGCGGATCTCCGCCGTTCCCTGTCGGTGGTGGTGCAGGAGACGCACCTCTTTACCGGGACCATTGCTGACAACATCCGCTTTGGCCGTCTGGAGGCCACGGACGAGGAGGTGCGTCAGGCTGCTATCCTGGCAAACGCCGACTCCTTTATCCGCCGTCTGCCTGACGGCTATGATACCATGCTCACCGGAAACGGGGAGAATCTCTCCCAGGGCCAGCGGCAGCTGCTGGCTATCGCCCGGGCGGCAGTGGCCCACCCGCCGGTGTTCGTCCTGGATGAGGCCACCAGCTCCATCGATACCCGCACAGAGAAATTGATTGAAAAGGGGCTGGACAGCCTGATGGAAGGCCGGACCGTTTTTGTCATTGCCCATCGGCTCTCCACGGTCCGCAATGCCAACGCCATTATGGTGGTTGAGCAGGGGAGGATCATTGAGCGAGGCGACCACGGAGATCTGCTGGAGCAGAAAGGGCGCTATTTTGCCCTTTACACCGGACAGACAGAGCTGTCATGAGGGAGGAGAGGAAAGATGGAGTATTATTGCCTGCGCTATGCGGTGGCCCGGTGGGAGCTGGAGCGGCGACGCTGGCTGCGGTCCCGTTTCCAGTCCCTGGGAATCCCGCTGGGGCAGGGGCAGCCCCGCACGCTGGAGTGCCTGTTCCGATTCGGTCCCCAGACGCAGCGCCAGCTGTCAGAATTTTGTGGGATTGACGGCTCCACCGTGTCCCGCAGCCTGGACCGGCTGGCTGAGGCCGGATTGGTGTGCCGCAGGGAGGACCCGGGCAGCCGGCGCAGCATTCAGGTGTATCTGACGGATCGGGGGCAGGAGGTGGCGGAAAAAGTTGCGGAGGCATTTGCTGAAGAGGACCGGCTTGTCTGCCAGGGAACCTCAGAAGGGGAGCTGCTGCGTGCCGTTGCGCTGCTGGAGGAGATGCGGGAGAGGCTGCGGAAGAATCCACTGCAGCTGTGATGGGGCGGGAGGGAAACATCTGGAAAAACCGGTTGGGCGGGTGCTGTCGTGCGGCTGGGATCCGAACAGCGTCCCGCCGAACCATCGTTTCATTTTCACCCCTAAAAATTAAATCGAAAAAACTGAAAATAAAGCTTGACAAAGGCGATGTTCTCTGGTATATTAAGTATCGTTCTGATCTGGACGGCAAAAAACAAAACGCGGTGAGGACGAAATTTGGGGGTATAGCTCAGCTGGGAGCGCCAGCAAACGGAGGTAATCCCCCTCGATGTAGGGAAACAACAATTCAATCAAAAAGCCCGG
>CAJFPI010000034.1 GCA_904398675.1 uncultured Oscillospiraceae bacterium | reverse complement strand
GTCATACTCGTTGACCGGCACATCCGTCAAAATGGGGATCTGCTGGTTGCCGTAGGTGATGTAGCCGGTATCACCGGGGTCCGGCTCCTCCGGCTCTTCCGGTTCCTCGGGTTCTTCCGGCTCCACAGGCTCCTCCGGCTCCTCTTCAGAGGGGTCATAGCCGGACATCTTCCACATGATGGTGCAGACCTCCGAGCGGATGATGGTGGCCTCCGGCCGGTAGACCAGCTGCCCCTGGGTATTATAGCTGCCGGTGAGGATCCCCGCCTCGTACAGTGCTACCACATAGCCGTCGCTGGTGTCGGCAAAGGGCGATGTGCTGGTGCTGGCAGGCAGCTGCAGGGCCTGGGCGGCCACCTTGGCGATCGTGCCGCGGTTGATAGGAGTGTCCAGGTCCGTGATCTCGCCGGGCGTAAGGAATCCCTCCTCCTCCGCCAGGGCCAGATAGCCGCTGGCCCAGTGCCCGCCTGTGAGGGGCTCCTGCTCCCCGTAGCCGGCGCTCATGAGGATCATCTTCAGCCCCTCTCCGGCGGTCACCTCCCGGCCCGGCTTGAACGTGCCGTCGGGATAGCCGTCGATCTGCCCTGCAAGGGAGAGGTTGCGGATATAGGCGTAGTACCAGTCCGTCTCCCGGATGTCGGAGAAGGGGTTCTCCCACTGGATGCTCTCCACGCCGGTATCCGTCACCGGGCTGTTTCCATAGCGGGCGGTGACGCTGATGTTGCTCACGGCGATATCGTCAGCAGTGAGCAGGGTGTTGCCGGCGGTGTACCACCCCTGGAAATACTGGCTGGTGTGGGTAGGCGTCTGCAGCGTGCCGTAGGTGTGGTTGATGGGATAGAACATGGTAGTGTGGGCCACCTCGCCGGTCCCCGCGATATAATGGACGTAGACATACTCCTCGGCGCCGTTGTTCTCATAGGTGCCATACAGGAAGAGGTACGCCTCCTGCAGCCGCCGCCGGGCCAGGCTCTCTACCGGGGTGCTGCCCACATGGCACCAGGTGGCAATCGCGTTGACGATCTCGTCCTTGCTGTAGTTGTCCACGCCGTTGATCAGATACTCCCCCAGGCGGTAATCCGGGTTCATCCATCCGGCGCCCAGATTATAGGTGAGGCTCATCAGCGCGTCAAACTGATACTGGGTCAGGGTGATGTCGTAGGTCTGGAGGAAATCGTTCAGCGACGCCTCCATGTCCGCAAGGTCCGCCTGCATCAGGGCCAGGGCCTCCTCCTCGGTGACGCCGTTGGGGTAGTCATACCGGCAGCAGGCCGTTCCGTAGCCGATGTACCACTGTCCGCCGTCATAGTAGGCATACTGCTGGTAGCCCTCAAAATCCGCAATCATTTCCGCGCCGGCCTCGCTGGTGGTCATCGGCGCGTCGGCGGCAAGGGCAGCCGATGGCAGCAGCGTCAGCGCCAGCACGGCCGCCAGCAGGAGGGAACAGAGTCTTTTCATCAGGTCACACCACTTTCTTCAGAGATTCTTCACACATAGACACGGCCGGAGGAGCGCTCCCCTTTTCGACAGATTTCTACACGCGTGGTTTGATTATAGCACACAAGTCCGCCTCTTGCCTACCCCCACATTATGTAAAGTAACAAAATTGTAAAATTTCGGCTCGATGCCGGCGCCCCGGCATTTTCCCTTTGCATGGCGGGTGGCAGTGTGGTATACTAATTTTTATCAGCGAATTTTGACAAAGGGGGATATCGCCTTGCAAAAAATCGGACTGGCCTACGCCATGGACGGGGAGATCGCCAGCCTCCTGCAGCTCGCCGGCGCCAAGACGCTGGAGACGGTCTGCGGCGTGCCGTTTTATGAGATCGAGCCGGGCATCGTCGCCTACGCCGGGGGCGTGGGCAAGGTGAACGCCGCCATGGCCGCCCAGCTGTTTATCGACCGCTACCACCCCGACTGGGTGCTCAACGCCGGCGTGGCAGGCTGCTTTCAAGATCTCCCCATCGGGACGGTGGTGGTAGCCGAGAGCTTTCTCCAGCACGATGTGGACACCTCCCCCCTGGGGGATCCGGTGGGGCTGGTCTCCACGGTGAACACCCTCTCCTTCCCCACCTGCTGCGCCCCGGTGAAAAAGGCCCTGGACGACATGGGGCAGGCCTATGCGGCCGGAGCCGTGGCCACAGGGGACGCCTTCATGGTAAAAGGGGACCGGGCGGACTGGATCGCCCGCACCTTCTCCCCCCTCCTGTGCGAGATGGAGGGGGGCGCCATCGCCCAGGTATGCCTGCGAAACGCCATCCCCTTCTCGGCGGTGAAGTCGGTGTCCGACCGGCTGTGCCGGGACAACAGCCACGAGGAGTACTTCAATTTTGCCGCGGCCATGGAGCAGCTCAACCGGATCGTCCTGCCCCTGGCCCGGGTCCTGCGGGATACCGCCGGGGCGTAAATTCAATTCAGGAGGCCATTGCCATGGAACGAATCGCAAGCTTTCAGGTGGACCACACCAGGCTCCAGCCGGGGCTGTACCTCTCCCGGCGGGACGGGGAGGTCACAACCTTTGACCTGCGCTTTAAAAAGCCCAACACCGGGGACCTGCTCTCCAACGCCGAGATGCACTCCGTGGAGCACATCATCGCCACGCTGCTTAGAAACAGCCCCCAGAAGGAGGCGGTGATCTACTTTGGCCCCATGGGCTGCCAGACCGGGTTCTACTTCCTCTTTGACAGCCGCCGCCTCTCCGACAGCGGGGCTATCCAGCTGGTAAAGGACGTGTTCGCCGCCGGCGCCGCCTATGACGGCCCCATGCCCGGCAAGAGCGAGGCGGAGTGCGGCAACTACCGCAATCTGGACGTGACCCTGGCCAATGTCCAGTGCGTCTTCTACCGGGATCTGATCCAAAACTGGACCGAGGCGGATCTCCGCTACGAGAAGTAACCGCCGAAAATGGGCAAAAATTTTAGCCCCCTGCGCAACCTGCGCGGGGGGCTTTGTCTCTTGATAGGTGAAGGGACCCTTCCCGGAGGTGAGAGAAATTTGACAAGCGATACTCTGATCGGCCTGCTGGAGCAGCGCTCGGAGCAGGCCCTGCGGGAGCTGGACGCGGCCTACGGCGCCTACTGCCGGACCATTGCGGGAAATATTCTCCAAAGCCCCGAGGACGCGGAGGAGTGCGTCAGCGACGCCTACCTCTCCGTGTGGAACGCCATCCCCCCGGCAAAGCCCGGCCACTTCAAGGCCTGGCTGGGCGCCATCGTCCGCAACGCCGCCCTGCGCCGGCGGCAGCAGAGCACCCGGGTGGCGGCTCTGCAGGAGGAGCTGGCGGAGAGCCTGCCGGACGGCCGGAGCGTCGCTGGCCAGTGCGAGGCCCGGGCGCTGGGGGAGGCCATCTCCGCCTTCCTCCGCGCCCAGCGGCCGGAGCTGCGCCAGGCCTTTCTCCGCCGCTACTGGTACGCCGACAGCCTGGAGGCGGTGGCGCTGCGGATGGGCTGGAGCGTCAGCAAGACCAAGAGCGCCCTCTTCCGCCTGCGAAAACAACTAAAAAACTATCTGATGAAGGAGGAACTATGGCATGAATAAGGAGACCATGTGGGAGGCTATGGAGCACCTCTCTCCCGATCTCATTGAGGCGGCGGACCAGCCCCGTCCCCGCCGCCGCAGAGCGCTGCGGATCGCGGCGGTGGCCGCGGCGGCCTGCCTGGTGCTGACCGTGGGGGTGCTGGCGGCGGAAAAGCTGTTTGGCTTTCAGCTGCTGTATCTGGAAAACAGTGAGGATACCAACCGCTACGGCCTGATGGCCATGGAAACCACCAAGTTCCCTGTCTCCCAGTTCAGCGAGACGGTGCAGGACTATATGGAAAACGGGATGCCCGTGCTGGACACCCGCCCGGCGGACTATGCCGCCGAAGGAACGAAGGCCGAGGTCGTCACCCTGGATATCCCCTCCTTCAGCACCTGGGAGGAGGCGGCGGACTTCATCGGGGAGGACATCCCCCTGGCGGCGGAGAGCAGCGTCTTGGCCGCAGGGGAGCACCGGGACTTCGATGTCTTTGTGACCGGAGACTACGCATCCCTCTCCACGGTGTACACCCTGGACGGATATGACATCATGATCCACGTCAATATCGACGCTGAGGGCGGCAGAGGCTACGAGACCGGCGCATTCCTGGGCGAGGGGGACCTGTCCATCCAGCAGCTGGAGATGACCACCGGCAGCGGCGACGGGGCCCTG
>CAJFPI010000033.1 GCA_904398675.1 uncultured Oscillospiraceae bacterium | reverse complement strand
TGTGCTGTAAATAGCGACTGTGCGGAAGATGCAGCCCTGTACATTGCCGCTGCCGCACCGCCGGAATGGGGTATTCCGGCGCGCCGGTCTCCCTATCGGCCTGATTTGCTGCGAGCCCCCTTCCCGCGTCTCCTTCTCAGCGTGGAAAAATGCGGCAGCGGTCCAGTATAGTTTATGTACAGTTTAAGAATAGCGGTGGGAATTGTGCTATGATAGCGGACGTGGGAAAGGGGGCGTCCGGGATGACCATAAAAAGCGCTTGTTTTTTTCCAATATTTTGATGATCGTGGTTCCTGCGGCCGTTGTCACCTTGATCGGCTTGCTGTGTATGGGCCTGCTCTGGCTTGCCCTTCAAAGCGGGGGCAGCATGCGCCTGGAGGATGGAGAAGATCTTACGCATATCGGGCGCGGCATGGCCAAACAGATCCAAGGGTTCATGGCGGATACTCCGGACGCATGGACCAGCCAGATGTCCGGACTGGAATCTATGACAAAGTCCGGCGTCCTCCGCATCGTCGTGATACACAACGGTGGCCTTGCGTATACGGCAGGCACTGATCAGCCGGCAGATCCCCAGCTTGCACAGGCTGCAGCCTCCCTCGACGGGCCGGAGGCGTTTATCTCCGCCGGGGGAACGCAGTGTATACCGAGTCAGCAGCACATACAGCGGCGGCACCTGGTCCCTGTATCTTTTCGGCACTAAGCAGGAGCATCTGGGCAGCGCCCTGAAGGCCGCTCTTGCATTGGCGGCTATCGGACTGGTGTTTGTCATATTTCTGACTGTGTTGATGACCAACCGGTTTCTCACCCGGTTTGTGGTCTGCAAAATCGAAGAGCCCCTGGACCTGCTGAGCGAGGGGGCCCGCAGGCTCGGGGAGGGGGATCTGGATTACCGGATCGACTATACCGGGAAGGATGAATTTGCCCCCGTCTGCGGAGCCTTCAACGAGATGGCCGCCCGCCTGAAGGGATTTGTGGAACGAACACGCAGGGATGAGGAGAGCCGCAAGGAACTGCTGGCAGGCATCTCCCATGACCTGCGCTCCCCCCTGACCTCCATCCGGGCCTATGTGGAGGGCCTGCTGGACGGCGTGGCCCGGACAGAGGAGGCCAAGCAGCGCTATCTCCGCACCATCCGCACCAAGGCGGAGGATATTGACCGCCTTGTATCCCAGCTCTTCCTCTACTCCAAGCTGGACCTGGAGGGCGTGCCTATGGAGATGCGCCCAATCCGGCTGGACGAGTACATTGCCGGCTTTGTGAATGAGGCAGTTCTGGACAGCCGGACACACGGGCTGGCGATCACGGCGGACCGTTTGGCGCCGGTGACTGTCTCCGCTGATCCCGAGCAGTTACGCCGGGTGCTCTCCAACATTCTGGAGAACAATATCAAGTATAAGAATAAAGGGATAGGACACCTCCGGATCACGCTGGAGGAGAGCGGCCGTCTGGTCCTGGCGGACGACGGTCCCGGCGTCCCGGCGGAGGCCCTGCCCAAGCTGTTTGACGCCTTTTACCGCAGTGACCCGGCCCGGAAAAATCCCGCCGGGGGCAGCGGCCTTGGGCTGGCCGTTACCGCCAAGGCGGTGCAGGGCATGGGGGGAACCATTCGCGCCTTCAACAGTCCAGGCGGAGGACTGTCCATTGAGATCACACTGCCAAAGGAGGACGACTGCCATGCGGAAGATCCTGATCGTCGAGGATGACGGGGATATTGCCGCCATTGAACGGGATTATCTGGAGCTGAATGGCTATCAGGCAGAGATCGCCGGGGACGGGATCACCGGACTGGAGTTGGGACTTCACGGGGCCTTCGATCTGATCCTGCTGGATTTGATGCTGCCGGGCATGGACGGATTTGCCGTCTGCCGCCGCCTGCGGGAAGAGACAGACATTCCTATCCTCATGGTGACCGCCCGGCGGGAGGACATCGACAAGATCCGTGGCCTGGGCCTGGGGGCGGACGACTACATCGAAAAGCCCTTCTCCCCCAGCGTGCTGGTGGCCCGTGTCCGCGCCCACCTGTCCCGGTACGCGTGTTTGACCGGCGGACTGCAGAGGGCAAAGCCGGAGCTGCGGGCAGGCGGGCTGCGGCTGAACACAGAGACCCGCCGGGTCTTTGTGGGAGAAAAGTCTGCAAATAAAAAATCAATAGGAAAATGAGAAAAATTTGCAGGCACAGGAGAAGGCGAAAAAAGGGTATGAGAAAAG
>CAJFPI010000032.1 GCA_904398675.1 uncultured Oscillospiraceae bacterium | reverse complement strand
CTTCGGGCGGCGCACTTCCTTTGTTTTGCCGGCGGAGAATGAAAAAACGCCAGGCGCGCTCTTGACAAATTATACAGCATACTTCATAATTGAGCGGAAGATAAGCCTTGGAGGTGGCCCATGGGAGAGAAGGACGAAAACCGGATCGGACGGCTGGTGCTGATGCTGTCCCACACGATTATCAAGAACCGGAACCGGCATATGGCCGCCCTGGGGCTCACCGCCGGACAGGCGGACTGCCTGCGGTTCTGCCTGGAGCGGGAGAATGGGACGGTTACGGATTTAAAAAACTACCTGGGGGTCGCCCACCAGACCGCCCAGGGCCTGGTCCGCCGCCTGGCGGACAAGGGCCTGCTGGCGGTGCGCCGCAGCGGCGAGGACGGCCGCTGCCAGATGATTTCCCTGACGAGCGCGGGCCGGGAGAAGGCGGCGGAGATGATCCGGAGCCGGGAGCGCACCGGCGGCAAGCTGCTCCAGGGGATGTCCCCGGGGGAGCGGCGGGAGCTGATCCGCCTTTTGACGGCGGCCTATGAAAATGTGAAAAACGACTGAGGAAGTGACAAGAAAATGAGACAGGGACGCAATCTGGAGGTGTTCGCCAACGCGCCGGTGGGCCGGGCGGTGGCGGTGCAGATCCTGCCGGCGATAGCCAGCCAGATGATCACACTGGTCTATAACCTGGCGGACACATACTTTGTGGGGCTCTTGAACGCGCCCCACGAGACGGCGGCGGTGACGGTGGCCTACCCCTCCTTCGTGATGCTCACCGCCATCTCCAACCTCTTCGGCGTGGGCGGGGCCAGCGCCATCGCCCGGGCCCTGGGGACAAAGGACGAGGACGCCGCCCGGCGCATCTCCACCCTGTCCCTCTACGGGGGGCTGCTTTCCGCCTGCGTGTTCTCTCTGGTATTTTTCCTGCTGGCCGATCCGGTGCTCCGCCTGTGCGGCGCTACAGAGGATACCTACGCCGTGGCCTACGGCTATGCCAGGTGGGTGGTGATGATCGGGGGGCCGTTCACCATCCTGAACACCCTGATGGCCAACCTGATCCGCGCCGAGGGCAGCGCCGGGACGGCGGCCTTCGGCGTGTCGCTGGGCGGGATTTTGAACATTTTCCTGGACCCGCTGTTTGTCCTGCCCCGCTTTCTGGGGTACGGCGCTGTGGGCGCCGGTATGGCTACGGCCCTCTCCAACATGGCGGCTGTAGCCTATTTCGCCATCTACCTGCTCCGCCGCCGGGGTACCACCTATCTCAGCGTAAACCCGTCCAACCTCCGCCACGCCGGGCGCTATCTCCGGCAGGTGCTGTCCATCGGATTCC
This sequence comes from uncultured Oscillospiraceae bacterium, assembly GCA_904398675.1. GTDB lineage: Bacteria > Bacillota > Clostridia > Oscillospirales > Oscillospiraceae > CAJFPI01. The sequence continues at coordinate 1,855 of CAJFPI010000032.1, read as the reverse complement.
CCTCGGCCCTGCAGTATGCGCTGACGGTGGTGGCCATTGCGGCCCAGTCCAAATTTGTCTCCCAGTATCCCACCGAGGCGGTGGCGGCGCTGGGAATTGTGAAAAAGCTGGACCAGCTGCCGCTGTACTTCTCCATCGGCGTGGCGAATGGGCTGCTGCCGCTGCTGGCCTTCAACCACGCTGCGGGAAAGCACCAGCGCCGGCAGCGGATCTTCCGCCTGGGCAGCCTGGTGTCCCTGGCCTTCTCCCTCTTATGTCTTGTGGTCTACGAGATTTTTGCACCCCAGCTCACCGCCCTTTTTATCCCCGATCCGGTGACGGTGCAGTACGGCGCGGTTTTCCTCCGGTGCATGGTCACCGCCATGCCCATGATGTCCCTGTGCTACCCCATGATTATCCAGTTCCAGGCCATGGGGCGGGCCAGGGAGTCCCTGATCTGCTCCATCCTCCGCAAGGGTGTGCTGGACATCCCCCTGCTCTTTCTCATGGACAGCCTCTTCCCCCTCTACGGCTGCATGTGGGTGCAGCCCATTGTGGATACCGTCTCCCTGGTGGTGGCGGCGCTGTTCTACCGCTCTCTGGGGCGGCAGCTGCCTGCCGACAGTGAGGGACGTCCCGCCTGAGCGGCTGTGGAGAAAACAGACAGACGACCGGCTGGCTCCCATCGGGGGCCAGCCGACTTTTTAGGAGCGGGCAGATGAAATGCAAAATAAGAATCCCGGTTCTGCGGAAAAATCCTGGGAAACGGCGGGGAAAATGTCAGAAAAGAGCTTTACAAACCGTATAAGAGTGGGTATACTATAACAGCATGTATTTTAGATCCAGGCACAGATGGTAGAGAGAGGAAGTTTCCAGCCATGAGAGAAGATTTTGCCCGGACGCTGTCCCTGCTGCGGCAGGAGAAGGGCGTCAGCCAGCGGAAGGCCGCGGCGGAGCTGGGGGTCAGCCAGGCCCTTTTGAGCCACTATGAAAACGGCGTGCGGGAGCCGGGGCTCAATTTTGTCACCAAGGCCTGCGACTACTACAACGTCTCCGCAGACTTCATGCTGGGCCGGACCATGAGCCGGGACGGGGCCATCATTGTCAGCGAGGACCTGTACGACGCCAGCCAGGAGAAGGGCAACGTGCTCAAGGGCAGCATCATGGCCACGCTGCAGAAAAAGCTGGTGGTGAACACCGCCTGCGTCCTCTTCGATCTGCTGGGCAAGATGGGCAGCCGGGAGGCCATCACCGCCGCCGGGGCCTATCTCAGCGACGCGCTCTACCAGCTGCTGCGGCGGCTGTACCGGGCCGCCGGGGGCAACGAGAGCTACTTTGCCGCTGCAAAGGGGGACCTGGACAGCGGCAAGCTCACCGCGGACATGATGCTGGCCCGGGCTCAGTACGCCGAGGCCCTGGAGGGCTTTGAGGGGGAACTGCCCAACATGTCCGACCAGGCCCTGGCGGAGAACTACCCCGGCCTGAGCCAGAGCGTGGCCCAGGTGTTCCACACCACCGACGAGCGGCTGGGCAGGCTGGGCAAACAGTGAAACAGCGGGCGTCCAAATCCCACGCCCTGCCCATGCGGGCAGGATTCGCTCCTTTTACTGGGCGTTCTCTCCCGGCCAAACCCGCTGCGCTGGCTTTGGCCGGGCGGCTCCCCACCGCGCGGGGCGCGGCGGGGTCCCGATTTTGATTTGATTTTACGGCGCTGCGCGCCGCCCCGCTCCGCGGGGTCCCGCGTGGACTTGCCGATGGAGGATCACTGTATATGACAAAGCAGCAGAACATTCGAAATTTCAGCATCATTGCCCACATCGACCTCGTCGGGGCAAAGTCTGCTTGACGCCGTTTCCGCCTTCCGGCGAAAACTCTG
>CAJFPI010000031.1 GCA_904398675.1 uncultured Oscillospiraceae bacterium | reverse complement strand
CTTCTACGCCGAGATGGGCGGCCAGGTGGCCGACCACGGCACCATTGCCGTCAGCGGGGAGAGAGGCTGCCTGTTCCAGGTGACCGACGTGCAGAAGAACAAGGGCGGCAAGTATATGCACTACGGCAAGCTCACCCAGGGCGCTTTGAAGCTGGGTGACACCGTCTCCGCCCAGATTGACGTGTCCCGCCGCAAGGCCATCATGCGCGCCCACTCCGCCACCCATCTGCTGGACGCCGCCCTGCGCACGGTGCTGGGGGACCACGTCCACCAGGCCGGCTCCCTGGTAGAGCCGGACCGCCTGCGCTTTGACTTCACCCATTTCTCTGCCATGACGCCGGAAGAGCTGGGGGAGGTCAGCCGAATCGTCAACGGCAACGTGCTGGACGGGTTCCCTGTGGAGACAGAGGAGATGGGCATTGACGCGGCCCGGGAAAAGGGCGCCATCGCCCTCTTTGGCGAGAAGTACGGCGATACCGTCCGTGTGGTGGAGATGGGGCCGTCCATGGAGCTGTGCGGCGGCACCCATGTGGACAACACCGCCAAGGTGGGGGTGTTCCACATCGACAGCGAGTTCTCCGTGGCCAGCGGCGTGCGCCGCATTGAGGCCACCACAGGCCTTCTCTCCCTGGCGGTGATGAACCGAAATCAGGAGATGCTCTTTGAGGCTGCCGCGGCCCTGAAAACCAAGCCGGGCGAGCTGCGGGAGCGGGCAGAATCGGTTATGGGCGAGGTCCGGCAGCTCCATCAGGCGGTGGAAAAACTGAAGGCCAAGGAATTTTTGAGCCAGGCTGACCAGTTCCTGCTCTCTGCCAAGGATGTGTCTGGGCTGAAGGCGGTCACCATGAGCCTCAAGGACATCTCCGCTGACGACATGCGGAAAATGGGAGACTTCCTGCGGGACAAGGAGCCCTCGGTAGTGGCTCTGCTGGCGGCAGTCAATGGGGAAAAGATCACATTCCTTGCTGCCTGTGGCAAGGAGGCGGTGGCCCGTGGCGTAAAGGCCGGTGACATTATCAAGGCCATCGCGCCCATCTGCGGCGGCAAGGGCGGCGGCAAGTCCGACAGCGCCATGGGCGGCGGCTCGGACCTCTTAAAGCTGGACGACGCATTGGCCGCCCTGGACGACTTCGTGGCCGGAAAGGCGCAGTAAGCGGGCGGGTTTTGCAAAAAATCGCGGTGTCATCCAGAGCGCTGCAGGTGCGGCGCACAAGCGTTTTGCCAGCGGCAAAACCTTGGCGCAAGGCGGGATTGATTCCCGCCGCGCAAGTGCGATTCACAGGGGCCTCCGGCGGGTAGGAACCCGCTGGGGAGCGACGCCCTGGTTGCCCTGGACGACTTCGTAGCCGGGAAGGCGCTGTAAGAAACCCAGTTTCCTCGTGCTTTCCTTGTCAGAGAATCGAATAGCGTAAAAACCACAGGCCGTAAGAAATTCCCTTACGGCCTGTGGTTTTTTACTTTTCCCTTATCGTTTCAGACGCCGCCAGGCGATCAGAAATTTTTCCCAGAGAGCCTGCAGGCGCAGCAGGCGGACCAGGTTGACACAGCAGCAGTAGGGGCAGGTAAAGGGGCAGCCCCGGGAGGCTGCCACCTCATAGCGGAGAACGTTCCGCTGGGGATCGCCGGAGATCAGCCGCCCGTGATCGATCCAGACAGCGTCTTCGCAGTGGACGGCGGGAAGGCCGCAGGCGGCGAGGTCCTCTGGGATCGCTCCGACCGGGTTATGTACATCCCTGCCGCCCGCCTGATAGCTCAGGGAGGGGATATCCTGCCAACTCCCGCCGGTGCGGAGGGCATCCGCCAGCCGCACCAGCGTCTGCTCCCCATCCAACCGCAGCACATTGGGGACGCCTCTGTGCAGGAAGTGTGCAGGAAACAGAGAGGCGTAGGCGCCGCCGCAGACTATGGGGCCGAGCCTCTCCCGCTGCAGGCGGTCCAGCACGGCGTGGACCGTGTCCAGATACATGCTGCTCATGACAGAAAGGCCAATGAATAGGGGACGCCGTCTGCGCAGATGCTGGCAAAGAAGGTCCAATTCCCCTTCTGTAACCGGGGAAGGGGAGCGGCTGTTGAACTGTTTAAGAAAAACTGTGGAGACATGGTAACCCGCCTGCCGGAGCGCAGTCTCCAGATAGCGGATGCCAAGCGCTTTTGTGTTGTAAAAGGCGATCAGGGCGGTGACGGGCCGCTCTGCGCCGTATTGCTGCTGCATGGGGAAACCTCCCAATCCATAAAGTAGTCTCTCTTTTTTAAAAAAATATATAATAGAAAAAAAGAAAATCAATAGTCCATTTAAACTCATTTTCCATATCGATAGACTGTAAAAAAGGGGAGGTGAGGGGAAGAGTTCTCCTTTCCGACGTCTCTTTTTGATTTGATTTTTGCCGCAGAAGGCGGAGTGAGGGGAAACTATGAGTGAGCTGATACAGACCATTGGGATGCGATTGAGAAATTACCGGCAGCAGCGGCAGTACAGCCAGGAGGTTCTGGCGGAGCGGGTGGGACTCCACGCCACCTATATCGGCCAGGTGGAGCGGGGGGAGAAGAACGTCACAGTAGAGAGCCTTGCCAAGATTGCCGCCGCCCTGGACGTCCCCCTTTCCCGGATTTTTGAAAAGGTGGGAGACGGTGCCGGGGAGGACGACTACCCGCTGATGACCTATGAGCTTTTGGCAGCTTGTGATTGCAATGTACAGAAAAAGCTGTATAATATTCTCAGTGAGATTGTCCGCCTGACGGAGAAGTAGCCTGACGGCGGCGCGGTCCGCGATTTTACAGAAGGGAGAGACCCTATGTCCGACTGTTTGTTTTGCAAGATCATCGCCGGGGAGATCCCCAGCAGAAAGGTGTATGAGGACGATCTGTGCTACGCCTTTTATGACATTGATCCCCAGGCGCCCACCCATTTTCTGGTGATCCCCAAAACCCACATCCCGTCTGTCTCCGCCGTGACGGAGGAAACCGCCCCGGTTGTGGGCCACATTTTCGCCGTCATTGCCAAGCTGGCAGGGGAGCTGGGGCTGGAGAGCTACCGTGTGGTGTCCAACATTGGGGAGCGGGCGGGGCAGAGCGTGTTTCATCTCCATTTCCATGTCCTCTCCGGCCGGGATATGACCTGGCCGCCGGGCTGATGGGGGAAAAGACTATGCTGCCAAAGGACCCGGCGATGCTGTTGAGCGTTGTGAACACCAAGCTGCGGGATCAATACCCCAGCCTCCGGGAGCTGTGCGCTGCGGAGGGAGTGGAGGAGGCGGCGGTCTCCGCCGCGCTGGATGCCATTGGATACCATTATGACCCAGTGCAAAATCAGTTTCGATAAAAAATTCCCGCCCGTCTGCACAGGCAGACGGGCGGGTGCTTTTATTGCTTTCACTGAATTGACTGCTGGGTATCAATCAGGCGGCGTCCTCCACCAGATCCCGGTACAGGAAGGTGACGATCTGACCCCGGGTGCAGGTGGAGTCGGGGGAGAAGGTGGTATCGCTGGTGCCGGTGGTAATCCCCTGCTCCACGGCCCAGGCCACAGCCTGTGCGTAGTCCGCGTCGGCGGCCACATCGGTGAAGGCGGCGGCCTCAGCCTCCGGCTCCTCCGCCAGTTTCCAGAG
>CAJFPI010000030.1 GCA_904398675.1 uncultured Oscillospiraceae bacterium | reverse complement strand
GCTGCACTGCCGGGTTCTGCTCCTTGAGATACCGCCCCGCCCCCGAGAGAGTTCCTCCGGTGCCGACGCCGGCCACCAGCATGTCGATGCGGCCGTCCAGATCCCGCCAGATCTCCGGACCCGTGGTGCGGTAGTGGGCGGCGGGATTGGCCGGGTTTTCAAACTGCCCGGCAATGATGCTGCCGGGGATCTCCCGCCGCAGCTCCTCCGCCCGCTGGATCGCGCCGGCCATGCCCCTGGCCCCCTCCGTCAGCACCAGCTCCGCTCCATAGGCCGCCAGCAGCTTTCGCCGCTCCACGCTCATGGACTCCGGCATGGTCAAAATCACCCGGTAGCCCCGGGAGATGCCGATGGCCGCAAGGCCGATGCCGGTGTTGCCGCTGGTGGGCTCGATGATGGCGCCGCCGGGCTGCAGCAGCCCCTTCTCCTCCGCGTCCAGGATCATGGAGAGGGCCGCCCGGTCCTTGATGCTGCCGGCGGGGTTGAGATACTCCAGCTTTGCATACAGCGATGCCGGGAGCCCCTCCCCCAGCCGCCGCAGGGCCAGCAGGGGGGTGTTCCCCACCAGCTGGGTCATGCTTTGGACAAGTGCCATGGATATGCCTCCTATTATTATGAGTTATTATGAGATAGCAGTTTCCCTTTATTATTACGCCGCGGAAACAGCGGCGGAGCGCTGTGCCGTCAGATATACTGCTGGGTGTTCACGTCCAGGATGCCCCGGGTGGTCAGGCGCAGGGTGGGGATCACCGGAAGAGCCAGGAAACTGAGGGTCATGAACGGGTCGATGCTCCGGTTCACCCCCAGGGCGAAGGCCACGTCCTTGGCGTGCTCCAGGTCACGGTTCACATTCTCCAGGGTGTCGTCGCTCATGATGCCGGCGATGGCCAGCACCACCTGGGCGGAGACAGCGCCGTTTTCCACAACGGCGATCCCCCCCTTATTCTCCACCACGCAGTTGGCTGCGGCAGCCATCTCTTCCTCGCTGGTTCCCACCACAATGATGTTGTGGGAGTCGTGGGAGACGCTGGTGGCCACGGCGCCACGCTTGAGGCCGTAGCCCGTGAGATAGCCGATGCCGATGTGGTGGGTGTTTTTATGCCGCTCGATGACAGCCACCTTCAGGATGTCCTGCGCCAGATCGATGTGGTCGGCATAGCCCCTGTCCTCCGTCAGGATCTCCCCGTCTACAAGGCCGATGAGCCCCCTGGGCCGGCGTTCGGCAAAATCCCCGGGGGCGAGCCGGGAGACATGGAAGGTGTTGTGGGCCCGGGCAGAGAGGTCCGGATCCACCGCCGGCGCCGGGAAGTCCCTCAGCGTCCCGTTGTCGTAGAACAGCTCTCCCATCTTAAATACTTTTTCAATGTTGAAATTTTCAAAGCTGTCGATGACGACAAAGTCCGCCAGATACCCCGGGGAGATGGCCCCCCGGTTGTTCAGCAGGAAATAGCGGGCGGCGTGGTGGCAGGCCACCTTTACCGCCAGGATCGGATCCACACCGGCCTGGATGGCGTTTTTCACCAGATAGTCGATGTGCCCCTTCTCCAGAAGGTCGCTGGGGTGCTTGTCATCACAGCAGAACATGCACCGCTCGGCGTACTGGGGCGTCAGCAGCGGCAGCAGCGCCTCCAGATTGTGGGCCGCCGTCCCCTCCCGGATCATGATGAACTGCCCCAGCTCCAGCTTGCGCAGGGCGTCAGCCAGGTCGGAGCACTCGTGGTCAGAGTAGACCCCGGCGGCCATATAGGCGTTGAGGTCGTAGCCCGTGAGGCCGGGGGCGTGGCCGTCGATCTTCTTGTGGTGGACCTGGGCCGCCACAATCTTCTCCAGCACCTGGGCGTCGGCGGCAATGGCGCCGGGGTAGTTCATCATCTCCGCCAGGCCCTGCACCCGGGGGTGATCGTAGAAGGAATCGATGGCCCGGTAGTCCAACACCGCGCCGCTCTCGTCCATGGGCGTGGCCGGGACGCAGGAGGGCAGCATAAACCGCACGTCCACCGGCAGGCCCTCCGTGGCCTGGAGCATATACTCGATGCCGTCGGTCCCCATGACATTGGCGATCTCATGGGGGTCCGTAATCACAGTGGTGGTGCCGTGGGGCAGCACCGCCTTGGCAAATTCCCTGGGGGAGACCATGGCGCTCTCCAGGTGGACATGGGCGTCAATAAAGCCGGGCAGCACCAGCTTGCCCGACACATCCACCTCCACCGCGCCGCTGTAGTCGCAGCCCATGCCCACGATCAGCCCCTCCGCCACGGCGATATCCCCCTGGCAGATGCGGCTGGAGAACACATTGACATAGGACGCATTTTTCAGCACCAGATCCGCCGGCTCCCTTCCGGCGGCCACATGGACGATCCTCTGCTTTTTCACCCGCAGGCGGTTGATCCTTCCGGTATAGCTCTCCTGACTGTATCCCATAGCGACGCCTCCCTTTCTTTCACAAAATCCCCCAAATTCTCCCTAGTATTTCTTGATAGATTATCATGTTATGCACAAAAAGTAAAGGGGAATTTTGTGCTCCGGGGCCATTGGCCGGAAACGAGCCCTCCTGCAGCTTTTTCCCGAGCTCCCGCAGGAGAAAAGTGCTCCTGTGGGAGAAGGGCGGCTGCGTGTGCTGACGCGGGGATCCCAGGCGGCTGCCATCTGCAGTCTGCCCCTCATTTCCACAAATCATTCCGGAATTTCCCACTTCCCGCCGGAGACGAATGCGGCTGTCCCGGCTCCCCAGGGCCGGAAGGGCGGAGGCGGCTTTGGAGAAATCCACAGCCGCCTCTTTCAGTTTCTCAGGGCAGGAGGAGCAGATTTTCGTAGTAGCGCACTCCGGCAGACAAAACCCGCTCGTCAAAGTCAAAATTGTTGGCGTGGAGCGCCGGCGTGTTCCCCAGGCCCAGAAAGGCATAGACGCCGGGCACATGGAGCTGATAGAAGGAGAAGTCATCCACCGCCAGCTCCGGCCGCTCCAGGCGGCTTACATATCCGCGTCCCAGGTGCTCCTCCACTCCGCGCAGCAGGGCGGGGTCGTTGGTCACCGGGGGATATCCCTCGCTGAAACGAACGGTGATCCGGCAGCCGTACTCCCGCTCCAGGTCCGTCGCAATCTCCCGCACCCGCCGGGCCAGGCGCTCGAAGGTCTCCATGGAGAAAACCCGCACCGTGCCCTCCAGCTCGGTGCGGCTGCTGACGGCATTTCGCACCGTACCGCTGACCATCCTGCCAAAGCGCAGCACCCGCATCTCATTCTGGGGAAATTCCCCCGCCTCCATGGCATAGATCCGGCGCAGGGCCTCCGCGCCGATCCAGAGGGCGTCCACGCCCAGGTGCCGCTTGGTGATGTGGGCGCTGCGCCCCTCAATCACGAGGTCAAGCTCACTGTTTTTCGCCATCACCGGCCCCGGCGCGCTCCAGATGGTGCCGGAGGGGAGGCCGGGCCAGAGATGAAGGCCGAAGATCCTCTCCACATGATACTGCTGCAGCACGCCGCTGTCGCAGATGTCCTTTGCCCCGCCGTCGGTCTCCTCCGCCGGCTGGAAGATCAGCAGCACATTGCGGGGCAGCTCCTCCCGCCGCCGGGCCGCCGTGTGGGCCAGCTCCAGCAGCATGGCCATGTGCCCGTCGTGGCCGCAGGCGTGCATCACCCCCGGGTGGCGGGAGCAGTAGGGCGCGCCGCTGTGCTCGGCCACCGGCAGGGCGTCCATGTCCGCCCGGAAGGCCACCGTTCCCTTTTTCCCCGCGTCAAACCAGGCGCACAGCGCCCCCTCTGCCGGGGAAAACAGCGTGCATCCCAGCGGCTCCAGCACCTGGCGAACATAGCTGAGCGTCTCCGGCAGCGTCCTGTCCAGCTCCGGGATCTGGTGCAGATCCCGGCGATATTTTATGATCCGTTCCTCCATAGCTCTCTCCCTAAAAATGTTGTCCCAGACTATTGGTGCCGCCGACCATGTCCTGCAGCTCATTGGCAAACCGGCAGGCGTGGAATCCGTCGCACACGGCATGGTGGACCTGGATGGCCAGGGGCAGCAGCCACCGGCCGTTTTCCTCCACATACTTCCCCATGGTGAAAATGGGCAGAAGATAGGCGTTGCCCTTGGGCAGATGGAGGTGGAACCCCTCAAAGGCCGCCCATGGCATCATTGACACGGTAAAGCAGTTTTCCGGCGGATCCGGTTTTGCGCAGAACCGGTGGATCCCGCCGTATGCCGAGAGGTCCTCCTCATAGGCCCTGCAGAATGCATCCAGGTCCGGGCTGTATTCTGTCCACAGGTTGGAGAAGGTCTCCGTATCCGGATGGAAGATCGTGTAGCAGGGCAGCATCGCATCATAGACGCCCAGCCGCCCCGCCCCATCCAGCGCCGTGCGGAACTCGCTGTGCCGGTTCACAAGCGTCGTCAAACAGTGCAGCATGACGGGGTAGAGCTTTCTCCCGCTTGCCTTGACTGCTGTGATATCCAGCCTGACCGTCATGCTGTAGGCACAGGGCACAGCGGAAAAATAGTGGGCAAAATACTCCTCCCTGTCCCACGTTTCCCGATCGATCAAATGAAAGTGCATCTCTTATCTCCCAAACCCGTGCGGAAAGTGATTCGCCCCTATTATAGCGATATTTTTCAGCGTTGACAACTCGCCCGGCAGGAAACTGTCAAAATTTCTCTTGCAATCCGGCGGCGGGTGTGTTACTGTATAGAAAAACAAGATAGAGGCGCGGGAACGACGATGCTGTGGGAGCCGGCAGGCTGGGAACACAGCGGCTGCAATCTCGCCGAACTGCGGACCCGGGCGCGGGTGCGTGGTGGGGGCGGAGAGGATATCTCCGTCACTGTCTGCGGAGGCATCCTCCGCAGTTGCGCTATCTACTAACTGCCACACAATCGGTTCGTCCCTGTGCGTGTTTGTGTCAAGTCGGTAGAGAGCCTACCGGCTTTCTTGTTTTTCAGAAAACTTTGAGGAGGAAAACAAGCTATGAACAAACTGCAAGGACTGAAGGGCTCCATCGTGGCCCTGGTAACCCCCTTCCGCGAGGACGGCAGCGTCAATTTCGATCAGCTGCGCCAGTGGGTGGAGTGGCACATCGCCAACCACACCGACGGTATTTTGACCCTGGGTACCACCGGTGAGAGTTCCACCATGACCCACGAGGAGGACGACGACACCCTCCGCTGCGTGGTGGAGACGGCGGCGGGCCGTGTCCCGGTCATCGCCGGCACTGGCTCCAACAGCACCCTCACCATGCTGGAGAAGAGCCAGCGGGCCCAGGCCCTGGGGGCCGACGGGGTGCTGCTGATCACCCCCTATTACAACAAGGCCAACAACGAGGGCATGTACCGCCACTTTGCCACCGTGGTGGACCAGATCGACATCCCCGCCATCCTCTACAACGTCCCCGGCCGCACGGGCTGCTCCATCTCGGTGGATGTTGTGGAGCGGCTCAGCCGCCACCCCAACGTGGCCGGCATCAAGGAGGCCAGCGGCGACATGTCCTACGCCATGAAGATCGCCCACTGCATCAGCGACGACTTCGCCCTGTGGAGCGGCAACGACGACATCACCCTGCCCCTCCTCTCCATCGGCGGCAGCGGCGTGATCTCCGTCTGGGCCAACATCATGCCCCAGACCTGCCACGACATGGTGATGCACTACTTGAGCGGCGAGCGGCAGGCCGCCATCGACATCGCCGTGCGCTACCTGGCCCTGATGAACGGGCTCTTCATGGAGGTGAACCCCATCCCCGTGAAGACGGCCATGAACATGATGGGCATGAACGCCGGCACCTTCCGCATGCCCCTGTGCGAGATGAGCGAGCCCCATGCCGCGGCGCTGCGGTCGCTTTTGGAGGAGGCCGGACTGCTGCAATGAGAATTTTACTGGTAGGACACGGCCGCATGGGCCAGCTCATCGAGCAGACCGCCCGGGCCGCCGGCGATGAGATCGCCGCCATCATTGACATCCACAACGTGACGGATCTGGAGACCATGGGCGCCGTGGCAGACATCGTCATGGACTTTTCCAGCCCCGCCTCCCTGCCCCAGGTGGCCTCCTATGTCCGCCGCACCGGCACCCCCCTCCTCAGCGGCACCACCGGCTGCAGCGAGGCGGAGCTTGCGGTGCTGCGGCAGCTGGGGGAGGCTGCGCCGGTGATCCACAGCGCCAACTACTCCGTGGGCATTGCGGTGTTCCGCCGGGTGCTGGAGCAGGTCAGCGATATTTTAAAGCCGGATTTCGACATCGAGATCGTGGAGACCCACCACAACCAGAAGGTGGACGCCCCCAGCGGCACGGCAAAGCTGCTGCTGGACGCTATTGACCCCCGCCATGAGATGCGTCCGGTCTACGGCCGGGAGGGCATCTGCGGCAAGCGGGACAAGAAGGAGATCGGCGTCCACGCCCTCCGGGGCGGCACGGTGGCCGGGGAGCACACGGTGCGCTTTTTCGGCGTGGACGAGGAGCTGGAGATCACCCACCGCGCCACCTCCCGCCAGATCTTTGTTAACGGCGCGCTGATGGTGGCCCGGAAACTCTACCGCATGCCCAAGGGCTTTTACCAACTGCAGGATATTTTATTTGGAGGAAACCGCTCATGATGACAGCCCAGGAGATCATCGCCTATATCGCCTCTGCGGAGAAGAAGACCCCCGTCAAGCTCTACGTCAACGAGCGCACCCCCATCGACTACGGCGGCGCCACGGTCTTTGGGGAGGGGCGCAGCAAGATCGTGTTCGGCGATTGGAAGGAGCTCGCCCCCATCCTCACCGCAAACGCGGAGAACATCGCGGACCTGGTGGTGGAAAATGACCGGCGCAACAGCGCCGTCCCCCTGCTGGATCTCAAGGGCGTCAACGCCCGCATTGAGCCGGGTGCCATCATCCGGGAGCAGGTCTCCATCGGCGACGCGGCGGTGATCATGATGGGTGCTGTCATCAACATCGGCGCCGTCATCGGAGAGGGCACCATGATCGACATGGGGGCCATTCTGGGCGGCCGGGCCACGGTGGGCAGGCACTGCCATGTGGGCGCGGGGGCGGTCCTGGCCGGGGTCATCGAGCCGGCCAGCGCCAAGCCGGTGATCGTGGAGGACGACGTGCTCATCGGCGCCAACGCCGTGGTCATCGAGGGCGTCCACATTGGGAAGGGCGCGGTGGTGGCCGCCGGGGCGGTGGTCATCCAGGATGTGCCGGAAAACGCGGTGGTGGCGGGCTGCCCCGCCCGGGTCATCAAGATGAAGGACGAGCAGACCACCCTGAAAACCGCCCTGGAGGACAGTCTCCGCACCTTATAAAGAATGGCAAAAGG
>CAJFPI010000029.1 GCA_904398675.1 uncultured Oscillospiraceae bacterium | reverse complement strand
GTGCGCCGCCCGATGGCGGCGCACTTTCGATCATCCTTCTTTCCTGCGGCTGCAGCGGCGCCGCCTCACACACCGGCCGTCTCGGCCAGCACTTCCCGCGGCTGTGGGGACGCCGGCATTTGAACGGCCCGCGCAGCCGCCGCGGATTCCGGCAGCTGGCGGTACAGCGGGTGCTGCTGCAGGCGGAAGGGCTGGACCTGCCTGGGAGGCGTTCCCCGCTCAAAGAGCCATGCCGTCCCCCGGGGCATGCTCAAAATGGCGGAGACCGGCTTGTTGGCCTTGGCGCTGATGAAACGGGCCGTCTCCAGGCTCTGGCCGCCGAGATACAGCAGGTGGTCACAGTTGTCGATAATCGTCTCGGCCCTGGCACGGCCGTAGAGCCCCTCCAGCTGGGTGATGCTCTGCAGGGCGATGCTGACGCTGATCTCCCGGCTGCGGATCACGGAGATGGTCTTGTCCATATCCGGCACCAGGAGGTTGGCAAAGTCGTCCAGATAGAGCCGCACAGGGATTTTCAGGCGGCCCTCCGGGCGGCTGTCGGCCTCCGCAATCAGGGCCTGGAGGGCCTGGGTGTAGAACAGGGAGGTCAGGTTTTTGAGGGAGAAGTCGCTGTCGCTGACCTTGAGGAAAAGGGCTGTTGGCCGGCGGGAGATTTCCGCGAAATCCACCTGATTGGGCTGCAGGAACAGGGCCTGCACGCCGCCAAAGCTGAAGTTGGACAGCTTTTGGCTCAAAATGCCCTGGATGGAGCTGTATGTCTTGTCGGCCCGGCGGCACGTCTGGAGAAATTTCCAGCGCATGGCGGCAAAGCTGTCCGGGTCCAGGGTGCACATCTCCTGCATCAGCTCGTCCAGAACGCCGCTCCCCGCCTCGGAAAACAGCCTGGCCACGCTGACAAGGTTGTGCTCCTCCGGAGGCAGGCACTGCAGCGTATACCCGATCAGCGCCTCCAGCAGGTTGCGGGCGGCATAGTTCCAGAAGGGATCGCTCATGTCGTCCACCGGGACCAGGGCCGCGGCGACGGTGAGGATGTCCTGCTCGCGGAAACGCCCCCGCTCCCCGTCCCAGCGGATAAAGCGGAGGGGATTATAGCCCCAGGGGGAGTGGAGGAGGTCACAGAAATTGACCTCCTCCACCTGATAGCCCCTCCGCTCCAGAATGCCGCCCACCTGCCGTCTCAGCGTCCCCTTGCTGTCTGTGACAAGGAAGGACTCCTGTGTGCTCAGCAGGTTGGGCAGCACATAGCTCCGGGTCTTCCCGCTTCCGGTGGGCCCAACAATCAAATCGTTGTTGGAAAGCCCGGTGACCCAAGTGTCGCTGCTGACGGTCACGCCGTCAGCCAGAATCCGATGTCCTGCAGATTTCATACGCCGCTCCTTTCGATTTTGTCCACGACCGCGTCCGCAAGGCCGAAGGCAATGGCCGCCTCGGCGGAGAAGTAGGTGTCCTTGGCCGTGACCCTGTAAATCTGCTTGAGACTCTTTCCCGTGTGCCGGGCCAGGATTTCACAGATGGACCGCCGCATCTGCATCAGGCGCTCGCTCTTGTCCTGCACGGCCAGGGCGCTGCCGGAGATGCCGCCGCCGGCCAGGGGGTCGTGAAGCATGACCTCGCTGTGCCGCAGCATCTCCCGGGTGCTGCCCGCGGCAAAGAGGACCCCGGCCATGCTGGCGGCCATACCCACGCACACTGTCCGGACGGGGCTGGGGACGGCCTGCATCACGTCGTAGACGGCAAGGCCCGCGCTGACGGAGCCGCCGGGGCTGTCGATGTACATGGTAATTTCCGTCCGGGGCTGCTCCGTCTCCAGATGCAGGATCTGCTGGATGACCCCGTCGGCCAGATTGCTGTCAATCTCCCGGTTCAGCCAGATTTCCCGGCGCTGGAGCATCAGCTCGTCGATGGGCAGATGCTCGATGCCCTGGCTGGTCTCCCGAATCACTCTCGGTGCAAAATAAAGTGTCATTTTCTATTCTTCCTTTCTCTCCGTTGTGTCTGCGCCGTATCGGCGCATGGTGTCAAAGGGCTCGACAAGCAGCCTGAAAAGGAGCGCCGACTTGTCGAGCGGTTCCAGCTCGTCCGCCTTCGCCACCAGGTCATAGACCCGCGTCAGCGAGCCGTCGGTCTTCTCATAGGGCCTGACCAGCACGCTGTAGACCTCCTGATACCGCTCCTCCCGGCGGGTGATTTCCCCGACGACGCCGAAGAAGTCGTCGGCGCACAGCCCCATGGCATGGGGCAGCTGCACACCGCGGGGCACAGCCCCCTGCAGCCGCCGGGCCAGGGGCGTCTGATTGGCCTGCTCCATTTTAGCCGCCTCCTCTCCTTCTGTTTTGGGCGCTGAAAAAGGCTCTCACCGGGGCAGCCAGCAGATCCATGGCCTC
>CAJFPI010000028.1 GCA_904398675.1 uncultured Oscillospiraceae bacterium | reverse complement strand
GTCTTGTCCTCCCCGGTCTTGCGCAGGCTGGCGGAGAGCAGCTGGGGCAGCATCTGCAGGGCCATGTCCTTGAAGGCGCTGGTGGGGCCGTGCCACAGCTCCAGGCACCAGGTCTGCCCCCCCACCTGCCGCAGGGGCGCCACGGCGGGGGTGTCGAACTTCGACCGGCCGTAGGCGGCCTCGGTGTAGTCCGCCAGCTCCTGGGCGGTGAAGTCGTCCAGGAATTTCCCCATGATGCAGGCCGCCCGCTGCTGGTAGGTCTTTTGGCACAGCTCCCGGAGCTCCTCCTCTGTAAGGGTGGGGAACCGCTCCGGGGTAAAGAGGCCGCCGTCCCGGCTCAGGCCCATCTTGATAGCCTCCGCCGCGCTGAGGCACAGCGTCTTGTCGCGTGTACTGAGATACTTCATTTGTCTGTCCTCCCGTAGGATGATGTAGTGGTGGTTGCCGGTTCTGTCCGGAAAACGCGGCCCGATGCCGCGAAAGCTGCTTTTCTATATTTCTCAGGATGCCTCTCCCCGCCCCAGGGCCCGGCGGGCCAGGAGGGAGGCGCTAATGCCTATTATAGCAAGGGCCGTCAAGGCCCGCCGGCGGGAGACTGCCCGGGCATATTGCTCCTCTACTGCACGGGTATAGGCGTCGATCTCCTCGTGCAGGGCCTCTGCCTCCGCCGCTGTCTCCGGGGACAGCACGCTGATATCTGCGCCGCTGGGCGGCATGGGCCGGAGCCACAGGATGACAAGCCCCAGGGCCAGCAGCGCCGCCAGGATCGCCAGCGCCCTTCTCATATGCCGTCGCACGCTTATCCCTCCCTGTTCCGCTCCTATCATATAATCCTATTGCATAAATTGATGTAAATTGCGGTAAAAGAGCTTTTCCAGCAGCCCCCTGCCGCAGCCCCGGCGCTCCAGCGCCCGCCAGAGGTTTGGCAGCGCCTCCGCGCCGGAGAGGTCCGGCGGCATATCCGTGCCGTCGAAGTCGGAGCCCAGGCCCACGCTGTCCTCCCCGCCCAGCTCCAGGAAATGGAGCACATGGTCCGCCGCTGTCTCCGCCGTGGCAGGTCCGCCCAGGAAGTGGACGGAGAAGTTGACGCCAACAAAGCCCCTGGACGCGAAAATCGCCCGGGCCATGTCATCGGTGAGGTTCCGGCGGTGGGGACAGAGGGCGCGGCTGCAGGAGTGGCTGGCCAGGATGGGGCCGTCCAGCATGTCCATCAGATCCCAGAACCCCTGATCACTGAGGTGGGACACGTCCACCCCCATCCCCAGCGCCCAGCACTGCCGGGCAAAGGCCCGGCCCAGATCCGTCAGCCCCTCCCCGGTGACGCAGGAGCCGCTCAGGGCGTTGGGGTGGTTCCAGGTGAGGTTCACCCACCGGACGCCCCAGCCCCGGAGTTCCTCCAGCCGTTCTGCCTCACAGCAGATCCCCTCCGCCCCCTCCAGGGAGAGGGCGCAGCGGGCCATGAGGGACGGGTATTGCTCCCTGGCCTGGGAAAACAGCGCCGCCTGCCGGGCCAGAGCGGCAGGCCGGTCCTCCGGCGCCACTGCGGCGCTGTTGATGTAAAGGGCAAACACCTGCCCCATGGGCCGGTAGGCCGAGAGGCGCCTGAGGTCCAGGTGCCCGGGGTTTTCCCACAGGTCCCAGCTCTCCGCCGCGCAGCGGCTGAGGGTGTCGCAGTGGGCGTCGAAATAAGGGATCGGCTCCATGTATTCTCACCTCAAAAAGCGTTTTCGATATAGCGTATGCGCAGGGGCCGTCCCCTTTCCCACAAAACCTCCGCCACATCGAACCGCGCCGGTCCCTCCCAGCCGGACTCGCTGAGATACCAGGCCGCGGCGGCGCGGAGCTTATCCCGTTTTTTCCCGGTGACATACTCCCTGGGCTGGGCCACAGACAAATTCCGCCGGGTTTTTACCTCCACAAAGCAGAGGGTGTCCCCCTTCCGGGCCACAAGATCGATCTCGCCGTAGCGGCAGCGGTACTGCCGCCGGAGGATATCATATCCCCTGCCCAGGAGATAGTCCGCCACCAGGGCCTCCCCCCGGTTTCCGGTCTCACGGCTGTCCACGCCGCGCCTCCCACTTCTTCAAAAAGCTCCTCCGGTGGACGGGGCTGGGGCCATAGCGGTCCAGCATCTCATAGTGGTATTTGGTGCCGTACCCCTTGTGCTTGCAAAAGCCGTACTGAGGGTACTGCCGGTCCAGCTCCTCCATGTACCGGTCCCGGCTGACCTTAGCCAGAATGGAGGCGGCGGCGATGCTGGCGCTGCGGCTGTCCCCCTTGACCAGGAGGCGGTGGGGCGTGACAAGGGCGCAGCGGCTGCCGTGGTCCCGGTTGCCGTCCACCAGGGCGAAGTCCGCCGCGGGGGCAAGCCTATCGATGGCCAGCTGCAGCGCTCGGATGCGGGCATTCAAAATATCCCATTCGTCGATCTCTTCCGCCGAGACGGAGGCCACCGCCCAAGCGACAGCCCGCTGCCGGATCTCGTCGAAGAGCGCGTCCCGCCGCTTGGGCGTCACCTGCTTGGAATCATTTAAGTACCGCAGCTCCAGGTCCAGCGGCAGAATCACCGCCGCAGCGTACACCGGCCCGGCCAGGGGGCCGGCCCCCGCCTCGTCCGCGCCGCAGACACAGCGGCAGCCGGCGGCCTGGGCCTCCCGCTCAAACTGGTAGAAGTCCATGGGCATCTCC
>CAJFPI010000027.1 GCA_904398675.1 uncultured Oscillospiraceae bacterium | reverse complement strand
CCGATGAGGCTCTATTTAAATGCCTAACCTCACCCGCAGAGCGGGTGGCTATTCCTTTCGCTCTCGCGAAAGTCGCTTAAGCGAGCAGAAACCCCCGCCCAGGCAGACGCCTGGGCGGGGGTACTTTTTTGCTATGCAAACGCATGGCAGGCATGGACATGCGCCGCTGCCTTTCTCCCACTCTCGTGGTACGCCGCGCATGAAGTTTTACACGGTTATTTCGATGAGGTTTCCCTCAAAGCCCTCGACACAGCTCTCATAATAGCCGTCGCCGGTGACCCGCGGCCCGCTGACAACGGGATAGTCGTCCCGGCGGAGCCGCTCCGTCAGCCCATCCACACTCTCTCTGCTGCCGGCGCTGAAAGCCAGGTGGGCATACCCCATCCCAACGTCCCGGCCGGGGCCGTCCTCCAGGCTGGGCAGATGCATCAGCTCCAGCCGCGCCCCGTCTGCAAAGGAGATAAAATAGGAGGAAAAACCGGTGCGGGGATTGTGGTAGCGCGGGCCGGCAACTCCGCCGAAGTAGGCGGCGAAAAAGGCCCGCGCCCCCTCCAGATCCCGGACATACAGGGCGATATGTTCTATCTTCATCTTCTTTTCCTCACCTCATCCCGGCTGTCAAATTCCCAGTGCGGCCTGCACAGGGCTCCAGGCGCAGTCCGCTTTCGTCATCCGCCGGTCAGGCCGAGCGGACCGCCCTTTTCTTTTTTGCCCAGACCACAGCCATCTGCTCCCGGAGATCCGGCGGCATCCACCGGCGGGATTTGTAATAGATCAGGAACACCAGGGAAGACAGCGCCCAGCTGGTGGGGAAACAGATGGCAATGGTAAAGATGGTGGCGTGGGACAGGCCGTAGACCGCCAGATACACCACCCGGAACAGGCAGACGCAGCAGAGCGTAATGACTGTTGGCTTGACGGCATTGCCGACTGCCCGCATGGTGGCGGCAAAAACCTCCGTGCAGCTGAATGTAAAATAGAAGGCGCAGGTATAGAGGGATACCTCCACGCCGGCGGCCAGCACCGCCGCGTCCCCATTGGCAAAAATGCTGATGAGGGGATAGCGGAGCAGAAGGATCACCGTGCTGATCAGCGCGCAGATCACCAGATGCATTTTTATCCCCGTGCGGATGGTCTCCCGCACACGCTCATACCGCTTGGCCCCGTAATTCTGCCCCACAAAGGTCATCACCGTGATGCCGATGGCGCTGCTGATGGGCCAGAAGAAGTTATCCAACTTGTTGAAGGCCGACCAGCCGGCTACCACGTCGGTACCCAGTTGGTTGATCCCGCTTTGCACCACCATGTTGGCGATGCTGTACATGGAGGAGGAAAAGCCGCTGGGCAGGCCGATCTGCAGCATGCGCCTGAGCATCCTGCCGTCCAGCTTCAGGTGGCGGATATTGGGCCGGATATCCTCCGGCAGGCGGCTGAGCGTCCGCAGCACTAGAATGGCGCTGACGATCTGGGAAATTGTGGTGGCCACAGCCGCCCCGATGACAGCCATCTGAAACGTCACCACAAACAGCAGATCCAGCCCCACGTTCAGCGCCGCCGCCACCGCCAGGAACTGCAGGGGTTTTTTTGAGTCGCCCATGGCCCGGAGCAGACCGCTGCCCATATTATAGATCATGGAGGGGATCATCCCCATGAAGTAATACTGCAGGTATTCCGTGGAGTAGTCGATCGTGTCCGCCGTGGTCCCCAAAAGCTCCAGCAGCGGCCTTGCCGCGGCGATGCCCACCACCGTCAAGAGCGTTCCGCTGGCGAGAGCCAGCACCATGGCGTTTTGAATGCCGCGGCGCACATTCTCCCGCTCGCCCGCCCCAAAATTCTGGGAGATAATAACCGAGGCGCCGGAGGACATGGCCACGAAAAAGTTTACCAGCAGCGAGGTGATGATGGCGGAGGAGCCGCCCACCGCTGCCAGAGCTTGTTTTCCCACAAAGATGCTGACGATGACGGTGTCCGCCATGTTGTACAGCTGCTGCAGAATGGTCCCGCACATAATCGGCAGGAAAAAAATCAGCATCTTTCTCCAGATTGCGCCTTCGATGAGGCTGTCGTTGGCAGGCCTTTTACGGATCTGAATATGCATTTCGGCTCCCTCCACACAAATCTCTGCAGCCGCCCGCTGGGCGGCCCCGGCATGCCCCGGCTGTTCCCGATACTGCGGCCGCCTTCATCCCGCGGCCGTCGCGTCGCTACTATACGCCTTTTCTATGGAAATATCAAGGGGATTTTTCTCTTTTTTTACTTATTTTACCCCCATTTTTGCCCGAAATTCTTTTTCTCCTGCAGCCATAATTTTTTGCCGGATCCTGGCGAAAAATCTTTGACGAACTGCATGTCTTCCACTATAATAATATCGCTGCCCGCACACCGTCGGGCATTTGATCTGCACAGGAGGTGCCATGTCATGATTCGCAAGGGAACTGCCGCCGATCTGGACCGGGCGGAGGAGATCTACAACGAGATCCTGGACCACCAGGCTGCCACTGTCAATTACACCAACTGGGTCAAGGGGCTCTATCCCACCCGGGAGAACGCCCGCCGGGCGCTGGAGGCCGGAACGTTTTATGTCATGGAGGAGGCCGGAACCGTGGTGGGGGTGGCAAACCTCAACCATATCCAGCCTGCGGAGTACGCCAACATCCGCTGGACCGTCCCTGCCCAGGGGGAGGAGGTCCTGGTGATCCACACCCTCTGCATCCCGCCCTCCTGTGCCGGACGGGGCTATGCCCGGGTCTTTGTGGCCTTTGCCGAGGCGCTGGGGCGGCGGCAGGGCTGCCGCTGTATCCGCCTGGATACTTATGTGGGCAACCTTCCCGCCATCTCCCTCTACACCAAGCTGGGCTACCGGGACGCCGGTGTCACCCACTTTCACTTTGAACAGGCCATCTGGGAGGATCTGCGCTGCTTTGAAAAATCTCTTTGATCCATCCCCGCTCCGCTGCAGGAAATCCGCTTGCCGCCCGCCGCTGTGATCCCGGCTGCGGCAGCATGAGAGAGGTACGCATCTTATGAAACAATCTATCTCCGCGCCAAAGCTGGGCCTCACCTTCACAGGCTGCTTTCTGGGCGCAGGTTATGTCTCCGGCCGGGAGACCTGGCAGTTTTTCGGCCGGTTCGGCGCATGGGGCTGGGCCGGTCTTGTGCTGGCCATGCTGATTTTGGGGATCTTCGGCGCCATGATCCTCCGTCTGGCCAGGCGCACCGGGCTGGATCAGCTGAGCGCGCTGGTGATCCCCTGGCGCTCCCCCTTTCTCCATCAGGCCGTGTCCATCTTCTCCATCGTCTTTTTGATGGGGGTGGTCACCATCATGACCGCCGGCATGGGGGCCCTCTTTGAGCAGATGTGGGGGCTGCCCCCATGGGCCTGCAGCCTGTTTTTCTCTGCCGCCGTGGCCGCCGTGGCGCTGGCGGGCCTTGGCGGGATGGTCTCCGCCTTCTCATTGATGGTGCCTGTTCTCACCGCCGCCACGGTCTGTTTCAGCATCGCCGCCCTTTTCCTCCTCCCCGCCTCTCCGGCTCCGGCGGTGCAGGCGGGCGGAAACTGGCTGGCCTCCGCCGTCACCTTCGCCGCCTACAACATCTTCACCACCATC
The DNA here is from genome assembly GCA_904398675.1 of uncultured Oscillospiraceae bacterium. Classification (GTDB taxonomy): domain Bacteria; phylum Bacillota; class Clostridia; order Oscillospirales; family Oscillospiraceae; genus CAJFPI01. Next base: position 19,291 of record CAJFPI010000027.1, on the reverse strand, counting down.
GCCATCCTGGCCCCTCTGGGCAGGGACACGGAGAAAAAGACCGTCTACTGCGGCATCCCCATCGGCTCGGCCCTCCTCACTGTAGTGGCCGCGGCCATTGTGGCGGCCCTCCACCACTGCGCTGCCGCCACGGACCTGCAGCTGCCCATGCTGGAGGTGGTGGCTCAGCTCTCCCCTATTTTCAGCTACTTCTATGCCCTGCTGCTGCTCATGGCCATGTTCGGCACGGCCATGTCCTGTTTTCTCACCTCCGTCACCAATCTCTCCGCCTATCTCCCTCCTCTTCGCCGCCACAGGGTCCCCGGCACGTTTCTGGCGGTGGCGGTCACCTGGTGCGCCTCTCTGCTGGGCTTTGGGGATCTCATCAACCTCTTCTACCCGATCTTTGGCTGCCTCAGCGCCCTGTTTTTGATCTGCCTGGCCATCCATTTTGTCCGTGTGGTCCGCGCCCAGCGCCTGGAAAAGCAGGCGGGACAGCCCACAGGTGAGAAGGCGTCGACATAGCGCTGATACAGCTGACAGGCAAAAGCAAAAGAGCGTCTGCCCCATCACAGGACAGACGCTCTCTTTTTTATATTGCCGCGCTCTTTTAGGCGTTGGCCTTTTTGGCCATCTCCACCAGCTGGGTGAAGGCGGCCTCATTGTTCACGGCCAGCTCCGCCAGCATCTTGCGGTTGATCTCCACGCCGGCAGCCTTCAGGCCGTGCATAAAGGTGGAGTAGTTCATGCCGCGCATCTTCACCGCCGCGCTGATACGGGTGATCCACAGCTGACGAAAGTCACGCTTTTTCAGCTTGCGGCCGGTATAGGCGTACACGCCGGATTTCATCACGGCCTGGTTCGCCACTCTGAAGTGCTTGGACTTGCTGCCCCAATAGCCCTTGGCCATTTTCAGCACTTTATTTCTTCTCTTTCGGGTCATCATTGCGCCCTTAACTCTGGCCATATCTCAAAAGCCTCCTATTCTTAAAGCGTACGTGTGTGATTATTTGTAGGGGATCATCTTGCGGATAGCCGCTTCGTTGGTCACGTCGGCATAGCCGCCCGCCCGCAGACGACGGGTACGCTTTGTATCCTTCTTGGTCAGAATATGGCTCTTGTAGGCCTTGGCGCGCTTGATCTTCCCGCTCTTGGTCAGGTTGAATCTCTTCTTCGCTCCGCTATGGGATTTCAGCTTAGGCATTGGTCGTACTCCTCTCTAATTCATCTTGCCGCTGTGCAAGGGTGTTTACTTCTTATTCTTGGGGGACAGGAACATGGACATGTGCCGCCCCTCCAGCTTGGCGCCCTTGTCCAGGGTGCCCATCTCGGCGCACTGCTCTGCAAATTTGTCCAGCAGGTTCTTGCCGATGTCGGTGTGGGCCATCTCCCGGCCGCGGAAACGGACGGAGACCTTCACCCGGTTCCCCTCGGTCAAAAACTTCTGGGCATTTTTCAGCTTGACGTTGAAATCACCGACGTCGATGCCGGGGGACATGCGGATCTCCTTGATCTCCACCACATGCTGGTTCTTCCTGGCCTCCTTCTCCCGCTTGCCCTGCTCAAAGCGGTACTTTCCGTAGTCCATGAGCTTGCAGACGGGCGGCGTGGCCTGGGGGGAGATCTTGACCAGGTCCAGACCCTTCTCATCGGCGATGGCCAGCGCCTGTTCAGAGGACATGATCCCCAACTGCTCCCCGTCGGCTGCGATGAGCCGCACTTCCTTGTCGCGGATCTCCTCATTGAGCTGATGCATCACACTGCTAATAACCGAAACACCTCCTAAAAACATTTGACACAGAGTGATTGGATAGCAAAACAGCGGACGCCCGCAAGGCATCCGCTGCAACCAACAGAAACACCCTCCGCGCCTGCGGAGGAATGAAACGGTGTTGACCTCTTTGCCACGGGGCGGGAGGTGAGGACGGATGCGCCGGCCTTCTTTGTTTTGCGGAAGTATTCTACACCATAGAAAAGCGGTTGTCAAGGGGTTTTTCTGAATTGATAGAGAGCAGCGCGCCCGGACGGGCGCGCTGCATTTGTACATACCGCCGATCCCATATGGGAGGCCGCATTCTTCCACATTCCGCGGTCCGCCTCACGCCTCCAGCGGAAGGTCCTCCACGAACCCCACGCCGTACACGTCCGGCCCGGTGTGGCAGGCAATCACCAGGGGCAGCCGGTCCGCCCCCACTTGGTAAGACGGGAACGCCTCCTGCACCGTCTGCTGCCAGGCCAGGCCCTGCTCCGGGGAGCCGGCGTAGGCGATATAGACCGACAGCTTCCGCCCGGCGAAGAAGGTCTCCATGTCCCGCCGGGTGGCCTCGATCATCCGCTCCATCATCTGCTTTTTGCCCCGGGCCTTGCAGAAGGCGTGGATCCCCTCCATATCGATGGAGAGGACGGGCTTGATCTGCAGGGCGGTGCCGATCATGGCGCTGGAGGATGAGATGCGCCCGCCCTGGCGGAGATAGCGCAGGGAATCCACCCCCAGATAGATCCGGTTGCGACCGGCGTTGCTCTCCAGACGGCGGCGGATCTCCTCGGCGGAGCAGCCCTGGTTCCGAAGGGCCACCGCCTCCTCCACCGCCTGCCGCTGCACCAGGGAGATGGCCTTGTTGTCTGCCACCACCACCCTGCCGCCATAGTCATCGGCCAGGACGGCCGCGCTGGCGCAGGAGCCGCTGAGCGCGCTGGTCATGGGGATATACACGATCTGGTCATGGCTCTCCAGAACCTTGTCCCACACGGCGGCCACATCCCCCGGCGCCGGCTGGGAGGTGGATACCCGGCATCCCGCCCGCAGCCGGGCGTAAAATTCCTCGGCCGTAATGGAGACGCCCTCGTAATACAGCACATCGTCCATATAGAATGGCATAGGGACCACAAAGGCGCCGAGGTCCCGCCCCTGCTCCTCCGTCAAGCCGCTGCAGCTGTCTGTCACGATCGCGATCCGTTCCTTCATGCTCCACCTTCCACTTCCGGCGGCCAAGCGCCGCACATCCAAATCCTCCCGCCGCATACCGCCCGAATTTCCAAATCATTGCATTTATCATAGCCCGCCGGGCGGAAAAACAAAATGGTCATTCCCCGGGAATTGTCCAAAAACCGTCCATGAAACAGGGGCCGCAGCGGGATTTCCCGAAAGAAACTGAAATTGTCCTTGCAAAATAAGGGATTCTGCGATAGCATGGATTCAGAAGACAATTCCGGGATAAAAGCCTGCAAAAAGCGGACAGGCTTTCGCCTGTCCGCTGCGGAAGCTATTCATCTTCCGGGTGGAGGAACCGGTCCGCCTTGACAAAAATGTACGCCTGAATGAAAAAATCATCCATGTGCAAAAGCTCTCTGGCCTTATCCAGCCGGTAGCGGACTGTGTTGACGTGGAGGAACATCCGCTCGGCGGTCTGGGCCAGCTTGCCGCCGCAGGCGATATAGACCTGCAGCGTCTCCATAAGGTTGGCGTGGTATTTGCCGTCATATTCCAGCAGCGCGTCCCGGGTGGAGCGGATATACTCCAGAAAGCTCTTGGAGCGCAGCTGGGGCAGAAGGATCTGGTAGATCCCCATGTCCTGATAGCACAGCAGGCTGCGTCCCTCCCGCCGCGCCAGCTGGTTGGCGGAAAAGGCCTCCGTCAGCGCCACATCCATTTCTGCCATGTCGTGATGGAGGCGGCTGAGGCCGCAGTAAAAATTGCCCGGCAGGAGCTGATAGCGAAACAGCAGCTCCCGGGCGCTGGCGGCCTGATCGGCTGGGATCTCCCCTGCCGGAAAGCTGGCCAGCAGCAGGAATCCCCCTTCGAAACGCAGGAGCGTGGAATAGCGCAGCTCCACCGTCATCCGCCGGTACCGGGGGAGCGCGTCCTGGTCATGGAGGGAGGCCAAAGCGATGGCGGGAGTCAGGTAGGCACAGTAATAGTCTTTTTGAAACGAGGGGTTGATCTCCTCAATAGACTGCAGGATGGTAGAGTCCGGCACCTCCGCGGGAAACATCTGACGGATCTTCGCCTCATAGTACCGGGATTCCCTGCGGGTGTTCAGCGCGTCATAGATGCAGAAGAGCAGGTCTGTCATGCGGATATCGTCAAAGAAGAAGATGGGAAACTGGTTGTCATCGGCAAAATCCTTCAGTTCCCGGGGCAGATCCTGGAAATAAACGGTCTTCACCGCAAGGCCGGCAGCGTCCTTTTCCACCAGCAGGCGGAGCGTCTCCCCGACCAGAGCGGGGTTGTCTCTGGCGAAAAAGAGGGTGCTGACAACCAGATCCCCTGCCTGAACGCCCTGCAGCAGACCGGCCAGATCCTCACCGCCCTCCAGAAGGGAGGCGCTTGTCACCCGCCGGTGCAGCCCCTCGAATCCCGCCACCAGCCGGAACTGGAGCATCGGCTCCAGAATGGATAATTCATTGATGGTCATGCCCCACGCTCCCCACCCGTTATTCGGACCCTCCTGCGCCTGACCAGCGCGCTGCGGCAGGCACTCCGCCTGTCGGGATGGTTCCTTTTTCCAATGTTTATGATTATAGAACAGGATCCCTCGCCTGTCAAACCATTCAGGCGGAAAGGAGCGCCTATGTACCACGATATCCTCCAGCAGCTGACAGAATTGGGCGATGAGATGACCGCCCACCGCCGCGCGCTGCACCAGATCCCGGAGCTGGCGTGGAATGTTCCCGCCACCTCCGCCTATGTGGAAAACGCCCTGCGGGAAATCGGTCTGGACCCCATTCTCTTCTACGACAAGATCCTGACAGCCGCAGTGGGCCGCCCGGGCGCTGCGCCCACGGTGATGATCCGCGCGGAGATGGACGCTCTTCCCGTCCAGGAGCAGGGCAGCCTCCCCTTCCGTCCATCCACCCGCAACAGCCACTGCAGCGGGCATGACCTGCACATGGCCATGAGCCTGGGGCTGGCCCGGGCGCTGCAGGCGCATGCCGGTGCGCTCCCCGGCCAGGTGATCTTCCTCTTTCAGCCTGCCGGAGAGACCGCCATGGGGTGCAAATTCATCCTCAGCCGCGGCATTCTGGATGCCCTTGGTGTCCGGGCTGTGCTGGCCATTCATCTCAACTCCGCCACGCCCACCGGCTGCATCCAGTACCAGAGCGGCATCGTCACCTCCTATCTGGACGCTTTTTATATCTCCCTCACCGGGCGGGGCAGCCGGGGCTATGCCCCCCACGACGGCGTCACCCCGTTGGAAATGGCCGCCCATATTCAGCTGATCCTGGGATCCCTGGTCCAGCGGGAGGTGGACGCCCGGGAGCATGTGGTCCTCTCCATCGGCAAAGCCGGCGGCGGCACCGTGACCACCCACATCCCGGATACCGCCCAGGTATGGGGGACCATGCGGTGTTTCTGCCCGGAGATCCGCAGTTATCTTATGGAGCGGGTCCGGGAGGTTGCAGGCGGCGTGGCCGCAGCCTACCGCGGAGAGGCCGCCGTGGAGTTCAACTCCACCCCCGCCCTTATCAATGACGAGGGGTTGGCCCGCTCCATCGCGCCGGCCCTGTCGGAACTTCTGGGACCGGACCGGTTCCTCCGCCGCAGGGGCCCCACCATCGGATCGGAGGACCTGTCCTATCTCTCACAGTGCCTTCCCACCGCCTTTCTCCTGCTGGGCGGTTCCGTCCCCGGCACGCCCGGCCTTTTTGATGAGGCAGTCATGGTCACCGGCGCCCAGGCGCTGGCGGCGTCACTGTTCGGCATTTGGGGGCTGGCTCCTGAACCCTGAAAAGAATGCATAATTATTAACAATCATTTTCCAGTTGTCTTTGGTGTCTCTTTGTAGGTTTCTACAAAAAGACACCATTATTTTTTGTAGAGTCAATAGTGGAAAAATTTTGGAATAGATAGTATACTGAGATTAGATTTCCTTGCAACCGCATTTTTGCATTATTAGTCTAATTATTCAGCATAAATATACCTTTCCGCAGAACAGCACCGGCCGGTGCCGGAACAAACAGGAGGGTGCAACGTGAACGATATCTTACAAGCGGCAAAAGCCCTGGAATCCCAGATCATTGCGGACCGGCGGCATCTCCACCAGATCCCCGAGGTGGGCATGGAGCTTCCGGAGTCGGCGGCGTACATCAAGAAACGGCTGGATGAGATGGGCATTGCCTATCGCGACTGCGGCGTGATGCCGGATGAGCTGGCCCAGAAATATGTGGACCTGGGCTATGAGCGGATGCACAGCTCCACCGGCATTGTAGCCACCATCGGCAGCGGCGCCCCGTGCTTTCTCCTTCGGGCAGACTTCGACGCGCTGCCTATTGAGGAGATCAATGATCTCCCCTTCCGATCCACACGCAAGTGCAGCCATATGTGCGGCCACGACGCCCACGCGGCCATGCTGCTGGGGGCGGCCAAGCTCCTGAAGGAGCGGGAGGGCGAGCTGAAGGGGACGGTAAAGCTCATGTTCCAGCCCGGCGAGGAGCGGGGCGCCGGCTCCAAGACCATGGTGGACGACGGCCTGCTGGAAAACCCCAAGGTGGACGCGGCCATGGCTATCCACATCATGTCCACCACGGAGCTGGGAAAGGTCACCTACTCTGTGGGTGTGGCCAGCTCCTCCCTTGACACCTTTGTCATCCGCATCCAGGGCAAGGGAGGCCACACCTCCACGCCCCAGCTGTGCATCGACCCGCTGATGATCGCAAACCAGATCTACACCGCGCTGAATCTGCTGATGACCCGAGAGGTCTCCCCCAGCGCCACTGCCACGCTGTCTGTCGGGATCATGCGCTCCGGCACGGCCAGCAACGTGCTGCCCGACACCGCGGAGCTGAAACTGGGCATGCGCACCTATGACAAAGAGGCGCGCGCCCATATTCTGGAGCGGATCCCGCAGATCGTCGAGCACTATACCGCCGCCTGGCGCGGCAGCTGTCACATCACCACCTTCTGCTGTCCCTGCACCTACACGGACGCAGCTGTTACCGGCGATATCCTGCCTGCCGTTCAGGCGGTTGCCGGCGAAGGGAATGTGCTGGAGACCCCGCCCATGGCAGGCACAGAGGACTTTGGCTATGTAACGGAAGAGGTCCCCGGCGTTTTCCTCCTGCTGGGCGCCGGAGGCCCCGATGCCTATCCCCACCACAACCCCCGTATGACGCTGGATGAGAGCGTCTTTTATAAGGGCGCCGCGCTGTATGCCAGCTGCGCCATGGAGTGGCTGCGAAAGCATGGCGGCTGATTGGCAGACGGCACGGCCGGATCAGAGAGTGTGAGAAACCCCGGATATTTTAAAAGGGAAAGGAGAGAGCGCGGCGGCACTGCCCCGTGCGGGTAAGAAACATGCCAGAGAAAACAATCGCCAAAAAGAAGGGGTTTAAAATGCCCCATGTGTTCGTGATCATGTTTGTCCTCATGATCTTCGTCACATTCCTCACCTACATCATCCCCAGCGGCGAATTTCAGCGCGTAACGATTGAGGACGGAACCAGCGTAGTGGACCCGGATACCTTCCAGTTTGTGGAGAAGGACACCCCCGTCTCGTTCCTGGACTTCTTCCGCTCCATCTACAACGGCTTTGTTCAGGGCGCATCCATCATGGGTTCCCTGCTGCTGTGCTCCGGCGCCCTGGGCATCCTCAACCGCACCGGCTCCCTCAGCTCCGGCATCCAGAAGCTCATCAGCGTCTCCAAGGGCAAGGAGATGATCACTGTCGTCATTCTTTATACCTTCTTTGCCGTTTTGAACATCAAGGGTTCCGGTGAGGGGTCCTACCCCTTCTATCCCATCGTCATCGGCATGATCCTGTCCCTAGGCTACGACCGGGTTCTGGGTGCGGCCACCATCATGTTTGGCTGCACCGCCGGCTTTGCCTGCGGCATGCTGAACATGTTCACCACAGGCATTTCTCAGGAAATGGTGGGCCTGCCCCTCTTCTCCGGCATCGGCTACCGCGCCTTCGTCTTTGCCGTTCTGTACATCATCGGCCTTGTGGCCCTCTTCCTCTATGCCGGAAAAATCAAAAAGGATCCCAGCAAGAGCTATGTGGCCGAAGAGTATAAGCAGCAGCTGGCAGAAAAGGCCACGTCCGACGTGGAGAACAGCGACGATCTGGTCTTTACCACCAAGCGGAAAATCGGCCTGATCCTTTTCCTCTGCGTCCTGATCACCCAGGCCGTGGGCGCGCTGAATTTTGGCTGGGGCCTGGCAGAGATCGCCTCCCTTTACATCATCTACAGCATTGTGCTGGCCATTATCTTCCGCATTAACCCCACGGAGTACAGCCAGACCTTTGTCAAGGGCGCCTCCACTGTGCTGGGCGCGGCGCTGGTCATCGGCCTCGGCCGCTCCATCATGGTCCTGCTGACCCAGGGCAAGGTGATGGATACCATCGTTTATTACATGGGTACCGCCCTGGATGGCAAGAGCCCCCTCATCACGCTGCTGCTCCTGTACCTGTTCGTCACCGCCTTCAACTTCCTGGTGGTCTCCGGCTCCGGCAAGGCTGTCATCATGGTCCCCATCATGAGCCCTCTCGGCCAGATGCTGGGCATCAACCAGCAGGTGATGATCCTCACCTATCAGCTGGGCGACGGCCTGACCAACAACCTGTGGCCCGGCGGCGGCGCCGTTGGCTGCTCCCTGTGCAACCTGGATTACGCCGTCTGGTTCAGATACTCCTGGAAGGTCTTTGCCGCCATGATCGCCGCCGGCTATGGGCTGATCGTCATTGCCGACATGATCAACCTGGGGCCGTTCTGATCGCACCGGCGCGGCTGCATCTGAATCCCTGCCGGACCCGCCTGCGGCTCTGCGCCGCCGGGCGGGTCCGCCGTCGCGCATTTCCCCGGCCGGAGGTGACGGGCCTCCCCGTCCCGCCCCAAGCCGCTACATTTATAAATAAAGAAGGATGTCGCTATGAAACAGGAAAATCTCGCGAAAATCACCAATCTGCGCCATGAGCTGCATGCCCATCCGGAGCTGTCCATGGAAGAGGTGTGGACCCGCAACCACCTGATGGACTTCCTGCGGGAGAACACCGCACACCTGGAGGTCGTGGACTGCGGCCGCTGGTTTTACGCCGTTTACCGGGCGGAGAATCCCAGGGGCACCATCGCTTTCCGGGCGGATTTTGACGCCCTCCCCATCGAGGACAACCGCCCGGACCTGCCCTACAACTCCACCATCCCCGGCGTATCCCACAAGTGCGGCCACGACGGCCACGCCGCCTCCCTGGCGGGCCTTGCTCTGGAGGTGGACCAGAACGGAGCGGACAAAAACGTGATCTTTCTCTTCCAGCATGCCGAGGAGACCGGCCAGGGCGCCATGGAGACGGTGGACACCCTCTCCCAGCTGGGCATCGATGAATTTTATGCCTATCACAACTACGGCGGCGAGGCAGCCGGCACCGTCATCGTCCGCAACGGCATCGCCCACTGCGCCTCTACCGGCATGACCATCGCCATGACCGGCACTGTGGCCCACGCAAGCATGCCGGAGACCGGCGTCAGCCCCGCCCTCCCCATCGCCCGGCTGGCCTGCGAGCTGCCCCGGCTCAGCGCACCGGAACAGTACACCGGGCTGGTGCTGTGCACCATCGTCCAGATCGACGTGGGCAAAAAGGCTTTCGGCGTAGCCCCGGGCTATGGTGAGATCTCCATGACCCTCCGGGCGGAGTATGAGGAGGAGCTGGACAAGCTGGCAGCATCCGTCCGCTCCCTGGCGGAGCAGATCGCCCGGGAAAACGGGCTGAAGGTGGAGATCTCCTTCCAGGACTATTTCCCGGAGACCCGCAACACCGACTGGTGCGCCGACAAGGTCCGCGCCGCAGCCAAGGCCCTGGACCTTCCTCTCTGCGAGCTGGAGGAGGTCCGCCGGGGCTCCGAGGACTTCGGCTATATCATCAAGGCCATTCCCGGCTGCAACTTCGGCATCGCCGGCGGCCCGGAGGTACCCGCCCCCCATACGCGCACCTTCGACTTCCCTGACGGCATCCTGGAGACCGCCGTGGAAGTGTACAAAAAGCTGATCGAGCTGTAAACGGATGGCGGCATCTGCCGCCGGGAAAGGGCCGACGACCATGAAACAGGAAAATCTTGAAAAAATCACCAATCTGCGCCATGAGCTGCATGCCCATCCGGAGCTGTCCATGGAGGAGGAGTGGACCCGCAGCCATCTAATGAACTTCCTGCGGGAAAATACCAGCCGCCTGGAGGTCGCGGACTGCGGCCGCTGGTTCTATGCCGTCTACCGGGCGGAGAGCCCCAGGGGCACCATTGGGTTCCGGGCGGACTTCGACGCGCTGCCCATCGAGGAGTGCCGTCCGGACCTGCCCTACGCCTCCGCTGTCCCCGGCGTCTCCCACAAGTGCGGCCACGACGGCCACGCCGCCTCCCTGGCAGGCCTCGCCCTGGAGGTGGACCAGAACGGGGCGGACAAAAACGTGGTCTTCCTCTTCCAGCACGCCGAGGAGACCGGCCAGGGCGCCCAGGAGACGGTGGACACACTCTCCCGGCTGGGGATCGACGAGTTTTACGCCTATCACAACCACACCGGCCCCCAGCCCAAGCACAGCATCATCGTCCGAAACGGTATCGCCCAATGTGCCTCCGTCGGCATGACTATCGCCATGACCGGTGCCGTAGCCCATGCCAGCATGCCGGAAAACGGCATCAGCCCCGCCATCCCCCTCGCTCAGCTGGCCTGTGAACTGCCCCGGCTCAGCGCGCCGGAACAGTACAACGGGCTGGTGCTGTGCACCATTGTCCAGATCAATGTGGGGCAGAAGGCCTTCGGCGTGGCCCCGGCCTATGGAGAGCTCTCCTTCACCGTCCGGGCAGAATATGAGGAGGAGATGAACCGGCTGATCCGGAATATCACCGCCCTGGCCGAGGACCTCAGTGAGGAGAAGGGGCTCCGTCTGGAGATTACCTACGCCGACCCCTTCCCCGAGACCCGCAACGCCGACCGGTGCGTGGAAAAGGTCCGCGCCGCAGCAAGGTCTCTGGGGCTGACGCTGTGCAGCCTGGAAGAGCCCCGGCGGGGCTCGGAGGACTTTGGCCACATCAGCAGGGCCATCCCTGGCTGTATCTTCCGCATCGGCGACGGGCCGGAGTGCCCCCCCACCCACACCTATCCCTACGATTTCCCCGATGAGATCCTGGAGACCGCTGTGGATATGTTCCAAACGATTCTTTCCCTCCCATGATTCTTCCGCAGGGGGACGGCCCGGCTGCCAGTAGCCGGGCCGTCCCCTGTTTTGAGCCGTTTTTTTTCCCTCCGCAAAAAAATGCTGGTATTTTTGACAAAATCCCCGGCAAAGGAATTGCATTCAGGTTTTCCTTGTGTTATACTCCTTTTGTTTCACTTTCATTGCGTATCCGCCCGGCGCCATGCCGCCCGCGCACCCCGCACAGGAAGAGAGGTTGGTTCCATGAGCAAGACCCTGCTGTTTATCGTCAATGCAAAAGCCGGCAAGCGCCGGTCCCACGACTTCTTTTTTGATGTGCTTTCTGTGTTCTCCGACGCGGGCTATCTGGTCTCCCTGCAGCAGACCAAATCCCACGGTGATGCCACCCGCATCGCCAGGGAGGAGGGCGGCAAATTCGACCTGGTGGTATGCTACGGCGGGGACGGCACCCTTAACCAGACGGTTAACGGGCTTTTGCAGCTGCCCGCTCCCCCGCCGGTGGGATATATCGCCGGCGGCAGCACCAACGATTTCGCCGCCAGCCTTCATTTGAGCAGCAACCCGGTGGAGGCCGCTTGTGCCATCATGGTCAGCCAGGGGCGGCGGCTGGATGTGGGTCGGTTCAATGGGGAGCACTTCATGTATGTGGCTTCCTTCGGCGCCTTTACCAAGGCGTCCTACTCCGCCTCACAGACGGCCAAAAACGACCTGGGCCACTTCGCCTATATTATAGAGGGTGTCAAGGATCTCTCCTCCCTCCGCTCCTATCCCGCCACCATCACAGCGGACGGTGAGGTGTTTGAGGGAAAATTCCTCTTTGGCGCCGTGGCCAATGCCACCTCCATCGGCGGACTGATGAAACTCAAGGCGGAGGACGTGGTGCTGGACGATGGGAAGTTTGAAATGCTGCTGATCCCCGAGCCGAAGAGCGTGACCGCCCTCAACGACATGCTTCGGGCGCTGGTGCTGCAGGACTACTCCGGCAACGGTCTGATCCTTCGCCACGCCTCCCGCATCTCCGTCACCACGGAGGAGCCGCTGGCCTGGTCATTGGATGGGGAGTACACGCCGGAAACCACATCAGTAGAGATCGAGAACCTGCCCCAGCGGCTGGAAATGCGCCTTTAAGGCAAGGAGCAGAGCTGCCCGCGCCGCAGACTGTTGCGGCGCGGTTTTTCTGCACAGCGGATGAAAGGCGGGCGGGTTGATAAAAAGCGAAGGAATTTCCTTGCAAACCGCTCAATTGCAGATTATAATACCCATCAAGGTTTCCAATGGAACAGGAGAATTTGTTATGGATACAAAGAAGTGGGAGGCGCTCCTGGTCGCGGTGGAGCAGGGCAGCTTTACCAAGGCGGCGGAGCGGCTGGGCTACACCCAGTCGGGCCTGACCCATATGATGCACGCGCTGGAGAAGGAAGTGGGTTTTTCCCTCCTGGTGCGGGATCGCTACGGCGTCCGCCTCACCGCAGCCGGCGAGCGGCTGCTGCCGGCTATCCGGGAGTTTCAGCAGGTGAGCAAGCGGCTGGAGCACCAGATCTCCCTGGTGGGGAGCCAAAAGCGGGAAAACATCCGCGTGGCCGCCTACTCCAGCATCTGCATGCACTGGCTGCCCTCCATCGTCTCCAGCTTTCGCCGGGACTACCCCGGTATCAGCGTGGATATCCGGATGGGGTCGGTGGATGAAATGTATACCTGGCTGCAGGAGGACAAGGTGGACCTCTCCTTTGTCAGCCGCCAGGACCGGGACGGCTTTGACTGGGTCCCTCTGTGGGACGACCCGCTGCTGGCGATCCTCCCTCCAGATTACCCCATCGGCGACCGTGCGGTCTTCCCGGTCTCCGAGTTTGAGGGGCGGGAATTTTTGATGCCCTCCCTGGGTTTTGACCGGGACATTCTCCCCATCTTCCGGGCCGCGGGCGTCTCACCGGACATCCGGGACACCTCGGTGGACGATGGAACGGTGATCTCCATGGTGGAGCTGGGATTGGGCTACAGCATCCTGTCGGAGCTGATTTTGCAGGGGCGCCGGGACAACATCGTCGCCCGCCCGCTGGAGGGCGGCGCCCACCGCTCCCTCGGCATCACCCTGCCCTCCCTCAAGCAGGCCACGCCCATTCTTCACCAGTTCATTGAGTATTCCAAAAATGCCGTCCGCGAGATCACCGGCTGAAAGGCCCCGCCTCCGGCAGGGCATACTATACTGAGATTGCACTGAGAAAAGTGAGAGAAACTGGACTATGCTGGATTTTAAACACATCAACGTACGAAACGCCCCAAAGCTGCGAAAATATTATAAAAACTGCACCTATCGCCTCTGTGAGTACTCTGTGGGAGTCAAGCTGATGTGGCGGCAGCACTTCAGCCCTGATTTCGCCGAGGCGGAAAACTGCCTCATTGTCCGCAACGCGTCCCATGGGGACGTGTATTTTGACTGGCCTGTCCCCCTCCATCCCGGCGGCAGCGTGGAACCGGCGCTGGACCTGATCGACGCCTACTGCGTGGAGCACGGCATCGCCCCCAGCTTTTGCCTGGTACCGGAGGAGGATATGCCGATTCTGACCAGCCGCTACTCCGGCCTCCAGATCCGCTGCACCCGCACCTGGCAGGATTACCTGTACCACGCGGAGGATCTGGCCGCCTTTGCCGGGCGGAAATACTCCGGCCAGCGCAACCACATCAACAAGTTCAAAAAGCTGTATCCCGACGCCCATTTCCGCCCCATTACGCCGGATGACCGGGAGGAGCTGGAGCGGTTTTGGGATGCGTTCCACCTGGCCTTCAACAAGGAGAATGCGCTGGCAAAAAAGGAGCTGTGTTACGCCAGAAAGCTGACGCGGCAGATCGGCCGCAGCTGGTGCCTGGCCGGGGCTATCGAGCTTGACGGGGAGTTTATCGCCATCTCCCTGGGGGAGATCTGCGGCGACACCCTGATCTGCCACATTGAGAAGGGCCTGCCCCAGTATGAGGGCGTCTACCCCATGATGGTCCAGTCCTTTGCCGCCTACTATGGCAAGGACTGCGCCCTGATCAACCGGGAGGACGACGGGGCAGACAGAGGTCTCCGCACCAGCAAGACACAGTACCTCCCCTGTGCCATGGGGAAAAAGTACCGGGTCCAGGCTGTCACGGAGCTGCAGGCCCTGGAGCAGATTCCCACTCTGTCCACTGAGCGCCTGACACTGGACGCCATCGGCACCGGGGACATCCCCGCCTACAACCGCCTGTGCCTGGACGACGAGCGCAACCGCTGGTGGGGCTATGACTACAAAAAGGACCTGAAGGGCCCCCTGCGGGAGAACTGGTTTTACCGGGTGGCCAGGAACGATTTCAAAAACCGGCTGGCCATCAACTTCGCCATCCGCCTTGATGGCCAGATGATCGGCGAGGCCGTCCTCTATCACTTCGACTGCAGAGGCGGCGCGGAGCTGGGCTGCCGCATCCTGCCGGAGTTTGCCGGCAAGGGCTACGGCGCCGAGGCCTTCGCCCGGGCGGCGGACTGGAGCCTCTACGAGCTGGGGCTCTCTGTGCTCCGGGCAAAGTGCTACCACGAGAACACGGCCTCTCACAAAATGCTTTCCGCCTGCATGCGTCCGGCGGGAGAGGACGAAACCTTCTGCTATTTTGAAAAACGCATCTGAAACCGGAGCGGAGATTTTCCCTATTTTCCTGCACCTGCTGATAAAATTTTCTCCGCCTTTCCACAGGCCCCCCTTGATGTAAAAAAGGAGACTGACATGAAACCTGTTATCCTGACTGCCGACAGCACCTGCGATCTCTCGCCGGAGCTCAAGGCGCAATTCCAGATCCGCACGGTTCCCCTGACCATTACCGAGGGCGACGCGTCCTATCTGGACGGCGTGGATTTCCAGCCGGACCAGATCTATGAGATCTACAGGAAGGACGGCACCCTGCCCAAGACCTCCGCCGTCTCCCCCCAGGAGTTCCTGGAGTTTTTCGGCCCTCTGGTGGAGGAGGGGTATGAGATCGTCCATGTGGACATCAGCTCCAAGCTCTCTGCCACCTACCAGAACGCCTGCATCGCCGCCGGGGAGCTGGGCGGCATCTATCCGGTGGACTCCAGCCACCTCTCCGCCAGCTCCTTCCTCCTGCTGCTGGAGGCCTGCCGCCTGCGGGACGCGGGAAAAAGCGCCCGGGAGATCGCCCAGGCCCTGGAGCAGCAAAAGCAGAAACTGGTGACCACCTTTGTGGTGGACACCCTGGAGTTTATCTGGAAGGGCGGCCGCTGCAGCGGCGTCACCGCCCTGGGGGCCAACCTCCTCCACATCAAGCCCTGCCTTGAAATGCGGGACGGGGAGCTGAAGGTGGGGAAAAAGTACCGCGGCTCCATCGAAAAGGTCTATGCCCAGTATCTCCGGGACCTTCTCAGCCGGGACGATATCGACACCCGGGCCGCCGTGATGGTCCACTCCGGCGGCATCACGGAGGAGACGCTGGAGCGGCTGCGTCAGCTGGTGCTGGAGCTGGCCCCCATCGAGCGGCTGTACACCCTGCGGGCGGGATGCACCATCTCCAGCCACTGCGGCCCGGGCACCATGGGGCTGCTGTTTGCCACCAAATAAGTTTTTAAAGGATGTAACAAGAATTTAGACTTTTGTAACAACTATGTACGAAGTTTTTTAATGATTGTTTCGTAACATAGGTCTTGCAAGAGACAATAACTTCTTTTCATCCAATCTTCCTAAACATAGAGAGAGGGAGCGGCAAAGCCGCTCCCTCTCTCTATGTTTCCTGTTCCCTGTCCGTCACTCCGCCGTACCCGCCGCCTGCCGGATGGGGCAGCGGAGCACAGTCCGCCATTTCTCCGGCGGCGTCCGCCGCGGGTCAGTGAGATAGATCTCGTGGTGGAGCCGGCTTTTCCCCATGTCCCACGCATACCCCTCCGAGCAGAGCAGGGCCTCCATAGCCGAGAGCGTAGCCGGCTCGGTGTCAAATGGTCCCACGTGGAGGCTCTGGACGCACAGGCCCTCCTCCACGGTCCAAAATACCGCGGCGGAGCAGTCGATCCCCTTCCATGACCCTGCGGCCTCCCTGGCCCACTCCACATCCTCCGCCGCCACGAAGTCCGGCAGGCGGAGGGCGGAGATCCAGCGGAAGACGGATTTGTCCGCTCCGTTCCCCTGCTGCCAAAAGCCCTCCAGCGGCGGCACCACATAGTCAAAATAGCCCTCCATATGGTACCCCGCCCGCCGGCTCATCTTCAGCGTGTAGGCCACCGCGTACAGGACGCTGATGGCGGTCTGATAGGCGCCCCCGGGCTCGTTGGGGTCCCCCTGCCCCCTGACGGCGACATAATTGGCCGCCGGGACGGTCACCAGCTCCGGCCGGGCCTTTGGCTGATACAGCGCCCGGTATGCCTTCTTAAAATCAAACGGCATTTCTTTTCTCCTTTTTCCCTTGGGGCAGTTCCCCGCCGCTCGCCCTATTCCTCTGCGATGGGTACCACGATCTCCGTCTCGTACTTCTCGGGATTTCCTTTGAAGAGCATCCCCGGTCCCTTCCGATAAATCAGACGGTGGGGCAGGGCCAGGGCGAGCCCCTGCTCCCTGGCGTAGTCCAGCAGGGCCTTATAGGCGTGGCCCATGGCGTCATAGGGTCCCCGATGGACGGTGGTCAACGCCCGGCAACCGGGGATCTCCCGAACCGTACACTCCCTGGCCGCCACCGCCGCCGTGAGGGGGACGCAGATCTCCATGTCTCCCTCCTCCACATACTCCCCGTCGTAGCACAGGTGGAAGGGCGCGCCGGCGGCCCTGTTCCCCGCCGCCTTGTACAGCGGCCCCATATACGGCCCGCAGTCGTAGCCGCCGCAGTAGCGGATTGTGGCCGCCAGCTGGCCGGGGATGGTCTGGATCGTCACCTCGTAGTGCATCAAATGCTCCTCCTGTTTCTGAATGTGGGTCAGGCGGCGGTCAATGGCCCGCAGGAGTGCCTTCTCCCGGTGGATCTGTCGAGCGATCTGCTCCCGTTTCTCCCGCAGGACATACTGCAGCTCCTCCTCGTCCGCGCACCGGTCCAGCACATCCCGGATCTCCGCAATGGAGAACGACAGCTGCCGCAGCAGCACGATCCGCTCCGCCCGGACAAAGTCCGCCTCACTGTAGAGCCGGTAGCCCCCCTCGCTGCGCTCCGAGGGTGTCAGCAGTCCCGCCTCGTCGTAGTAGCGCAGGGTCTTTACCGCGATCCCCGTGATCCGGGAAAATTCGCCGATCTGGTACATCCCGTCACCTCCTGATACTATCCTACACCCTCCAGCGCGCTGGAGGGTCAAGAGAAATTTTTGAAATTACAGTTGACAGCGCAGCTACTATGCGATACAATATAGCCAATCTATCTTGCATTACAAAATAGCTGCAGAGAGGAGAATGCCTGTGATCCCCTCACAGATGCTGAAGGGCACCCTGGAGGGGTGCATTCTGGAGATCGTGCGACGGCGGGAGATCTACGGCTACGAGATCTCCCAGGCGCTGAAACGCTACGGCTTTGGGGAGATCTCCGACGGGACCATCTACCCCCTTTTGATGCGCCTGGAGAAAAACGGCTGCATCACCGCCACCTACAGGAGCTCCGCCGCCGGTCCCCGGCGGAAGTACTACGCCATCACCCAGGAGGGGGACAGCCAGCTGCGGCAGTTCCGCGCCAGCTGGGGGGAGCTGTCCGCCGCTGTCAATCTGCTGTTTCGAGAGGAGGAGCCCTGCAATGGACAGGAAAACCGCTGAACTCAACCGTCTGAACAACGAGACCGACGCCCTGCTGAAGGGGGACTATCAGCGCGCCATCACAGATATCGTCTGCATCCTGCGGCTGAAAAATGTGGACGACTACCAGGTGGAGGTCATCCGCAACGACGTGACGGACCTTCTTCTGCGCTCCCAGGAGCAGGGCCGGTCCGTGGAGGAGGCCCTGGGTGGGGACATCCGCAGCTTTTGCGACACGCTGCTGGAGAGCGCCGGAAAGAAGTCCTTCGGGGCGGTGGTGCTGGAAAACCTGCAGTCTGTCCTGGTCTGTCTGCTGATTCTCACCGGCCTCAGCTTTCTCTCCTCCACGGTGGGAAAGCTTGTGATCTGTCTCCGGACAGGGACCGCCTTTGACTGGCAGTGGGACATCACCGCCGGGGATGTCGCCACCTGGCTGGTGCTGTCGGCGGCGGTGTTTGGGATCTTGTATATCGCCCTCTCCTCCCCCAGCACCGGCAAGCCCACCCGCCGCCGCAGGTGGGAGTCCCTGGCCTTCGGCGTGGGCGTGACGGGGGGATGCCTGCTGCTGGCCTGGCTCTCCGCCGCCTATCTGCCCGGCACAGTGCTCCGTCTGCCGGCGGCTGCCGCCGGGGCCGTCTACCTCCTCGCCGCGGCCGTCTTTCTCATCCACAGCCTGCGGCAAAGGCGCCGCTCTGCCGATGCCTGACGGTCTCCGCAACATGAGGGCTGCTTACACTCAATATTCGGAAACAGCCTCTGCCCGGTAAGAAAGGCCCCCGATGCCTGGGCATCGGGGGCCTCGGCGTGCCAAAACCTCGCAGAGTTCGCGGCGCGCACGCCGCGAAAAAGGAGGAAATTGGTTTTCGGCCGGGACATGTGCATGGCCGAAAACACCTCTCGGCCTGCAAGTGTGAGTTTTGTCCGCTGATTGCGGACAAAATCTTGCGCGCAGCAGGCTGCAGCCCCCTGTCAAAAAAGCGGATGCTTTTTTGACAGTCTTAGGCCCCCGATGCTTAGCATCGGGGGCCTTTCCTGTTTCTCTCCTGCTCCGTGAGCGGTATTCCTTTTTTAGTACGCTACGCCCCAGATGATATCAGTCTCGCACTCCTTGCCGCAGACGGGACACTTGCCCACGCTCTTCCTCTGCTGCAGGGGCATGCAGCGGGAGGTGACGCCCACCTTCTCCTTCATGGCAAGCTCGCAGTCCAGAGAGCCGCACCACTTGGTTTTCACAAAGCCGCCGTGGTTCTTCTCCAGCAGGGCCTTGACCTCTTCCCAGGTCTCCGCCTCGAAGGTGTTGTCCTCCAGATTCTTTTTCGCCATAGCGAACATGTTGTCGTGGATGGCGTCCAGAAGGGTCTTCACCGTCTCCTCCAGCGCCTCCAGGGGGACGAAGATCTTCTCCCCGGTGTCCCGGCGGGCGATGCAGCACTGGTCCTTCTCCATGTCCTT
>CAJFPI010000026.1 GCA_904398675.1 uncultured Oscillospiraceae bacterium | reverse complement strand
GGGCGTCCTGGCCAAGACGAAGCACAACGAGGTGGCCCCCTCCCAGCACGAGATGGCCCCCATCTACTCCGACGCCAACACCGCCTGCGACCAGAACCAGCTGACCATGGAGATGATGAAACGGGTGGCCGGCCGCCACGGTATGGTGTGCCTGCTCCATGAGAAACCCTTTGCCGGGGTCAACGGCTCCGGAAAGCACAACAACTACTCCCTGAGCACCGACACGGGGAAAAACCTCTTCAAGCCTGGCTCCACACCCAGCCAGAACGCCCGATTCCTGCTGTTCCTGGCGGCGTTTATCAAGGGCGTGGACGAGTACCAGGAGCTGCTGCGCTGCACCGTGGCCAACGCCGGAAACGACCACCGCCTGGGCGCCCAGGAGGCGCCGCCGGCAGTGATCTCCATTTTCCTGGGCGACGAGCTCACCGCCGTGGTGGAGTCCATCATCCAGGGGACGGAGTATGTGGAGCACGGGAAGAAGAGCCTCGCCATCGGCGTGGACGTGCTGCCGGCCATTCCCCAGGACAACACCGACCGCAACCGCACCAGCCCCCTGGCCTTCACCGGCAACAAGTTCGAGTTCCGCATGCTGGGTTCCAGCCAGTCCATCGCCGGTCCCAACGTGGCCCTCAACGCCATCATGGCCGAGGAGCTGCAGCAGTTTGCCGATGTGCTGGAGGGGGCGGAGGACTTCAACGCCGCCCTGCAGAAGCTGATCCGGGAGACCTTCCGGGATCACCAGCGGATCATCTTCAACGGCAACGGCTATGAGGAGTCCTGGCTGCAGGAGGCGGAGCGCCGGGGGCTGGTGAACCTGCCCTGCGCCGTGGACGCGCTGAAGATCTATGCCTGCCAGAAACATATCGATCTCTTCACCAAGCACGGCATCTATACCGAGGAGGAGTTCCGCGCCCGCAGTGAGATCCACCTGGAGAACTACTGCAAGGTCATCAACATCGAGGCCACCACCATGGTGGACATGGTGAAACGGGATATCTACCCCGCCGTCTGCACCTTCATGGGCCGTGTGGCCGGCACCATGGCGGCAAAGAAAGCGGCTGTGGCGGACATCGCCTGTGTGCCGGAGGAGAAACTGCTGCGCCGGCTCAGTGAGCTGAGCGAGAAAATGATGGACGCCTGCTGGCATCTGGAGCAGGATCTGGCCGCCGTCCCCGGGGGAGACGCCGCGGAGATGGCCCACTACTACCACTACACGGTGTTTGCCGACATGGAAACCCTCCGGGGCTTTGCCGACGAGCTGGAGACCATCACCGCCTCCGACTGCTGGCCCCTGCCCTCCTACAGCGAGCTGCTGTTCAGCGTGAAGTAAAAGCGGCTGCCTGCAAAGCAGAATACGAGAAGGCCCCGGGCATCTGCCCGGGGCCTTTCCTTTCCCCAAGGGTCAGCCATATACATTATATATTATATATGGTGTTATAGCCACAGGCGGCCCGCGGCCAATCCCGGCTTGCAGGAACAACAGCGGTATGGTAGAGTATAAGAAAATGCAACAGGAGGAAATGGTTATGGACGCAGAACGTTTGCTGCAGCTGCCCTACTGGGATCAGCTCACCGGCGGGGAGCGGCAGCTGGTGGAGCAGAGCACCCGCCGGGCGGTATTCCCCAAGGGGGCGGCGGTGCTCCACAGCGGCGACTGCCTGGGGCTGGTACAGGTGGTGCGGGGCTCGCTCCGTGCCTACCTCCTCTCGGAGGAGGGGCGGGAGGTGACCATCTTCCGGGTTGCGCCGGGGGAGGCCTGCGTCCTCTCCGCCACCTGCGTCATGAGCCAGATCACCTTTGAGACCAACCTGGTGGCGGAGGAGGAGACGGAACTCTTGATCCTCGGCTCCGGCGCCTTTGGTCGGCTGACGGAGGAGAATATCCATATCCGCTGTTTCCTCTATGAGATGGCCGCCGAGCGGTTTTCCGAGGTGCTGTGGGTGATGCAGCAGATTTTGTTCATGGGCTTTGACCGCCGCCTGGCCCTGTATCTGGCGGAGGCCTGCCGCCGCACCGGCAGCGACAGCCTCAAGCTGACCCACGAGCAGATCGCCCGTGACCTGGGGTCTGCCCGGGAGGTGGTGACCCGGATGCTCCGCCGGTTTGCCCAGGAGGGGCTGGTGGAGGTGCGCCGGGGCAGCCTCCTGGTGAAGGATCCCCAGGCCCTGGAGCAGCTGGGAGAATAGAGAGGGGGAGGGGGCAGTGGAGATCCGGCGGATGGGACCGGGAGACGATGCGCTGGCGGTGAGCCGCGTCTATGCGGCCAGCTGGCGCGCTGCCTACCGGAGGATCGTCCCCCAGGCATTTTTGGATGAAATGGCGGAGGACCGGTGGTGCGGCTTTCTTACCGGCGGCGGGGCGGAGTCCCTCCTGTTGCTGGATGGGCAGCGGCTGGCGGGGACAGCCGCCTATGGTCCCGCCCGGCAGACGGAGACGGCGGGGTGCGGAGAGGTGATTTCCCTCTATCTGCTGCCGGACTGCTGGGGCCGGGGGCTGGGGAAGGTACTGCTGGAGGCGGCCCTGGAGCGGCTGCGGGAGATGGGGTGCCGGGAGGCCTCCCTATGGGTGCTGGAGGAAAACCGCCGGGCCAGGGCCTTTTATGAGCGGCAGGGGTTTTCTCTCTCCGGCGCTGCTCTGGACTGCGAGATCGGAGGGAAGGAGCTGCGGGAGGTCCGGTATGTCCGCTGCCTGGAGGCGTAAGCGCCGGCCCAGCCGGACATGGCGGAACGCCGCTAAATCCCTTTGCTGAAAAAATTTCCTGTCTCTGTGACTGCGGTCACAGAATCCCGGGCGCTGCCGGGGTATACTATGTCCAGAAACCAAGAAAACGAAAGGAGAACTTCCCATGGCAGTTTTGCATTTAACACAGAGCAACTTTGATGAGACCATCCAGAAGGCGGACCGCCCGGTCCTGGTGGATTTCTGGGCGCCCTGGTGCGGCCCCTGCCGCATGCTGGCCCCCATCCTGGAGGAGGTGGCCAGTGAGCACGATGGCGACGTGATCGTGGCCAAGGTGAACATTGACGAGGAGATGGATCTCGCCAGCCGGTTCGGCGTGGCCTCCATCCCCACCATGGTGGTCTTTAAAAACGGACAGCTGGCAAACCGTACCGTGGGCCTGCAGCCCAAGGCCAAGGTGGTGGAGCTGTTTCAATGAGTATTTTTGACTTCCTGCGCCCCGCCGATATCAACGCCGGGGTGGAACAGTGCCGCGGGACGGAGGGGGCGGTGCTGCTGGATGTGCGGACGGAGGCGGAGTACGCCGCCGGACACATCCCGGGCAGCGTGAACCTGCCCCTGAGCCGTCTGGATGAAGTGGAGGAGCAGGTTTCCAGCAAGGCGGCCCCCCTCTTCGTTTACTGCCAGAGCGGCGCCCGGGCCGCCAGCGCCGTCAGCGCGCTGAAAGGGATGGGCTATTCCAGCTGCAGCAGCATTGGAGGGATCGCCGCCTGGCGGGGTCCTGTGGAGAAAGGAGCATAAATGAAGGTTGTCATCGTGGGGGGCGTGGCCGGCGGCGCCACCGCCGCGGCCCGCCTGCGCCGCCTGGACGAGAAGGCGGAGATTGTGATTCTGGAGCGCTCGGGCTACGTCTCCTATGCCAACTGCGGCCTGCCCTATTATATCGGCGGGGAGATCACGGATCCCGCCGCCCTGACACTGCAGACGCCGGAGAGCTTTCGCCGCCGGTTCAACATCGATGTGCGTGTTCGCCACGAGGTGCTCTCCATCCAGCCGGAGGAGAAAACCGTCCAGGTCCGGGATCTGGAGGATGGGCGCACCTATCAGGAGTCCTACGACAAGCTTCTCCTCTCCCCGGGGGCAAAGCCCATCCGGCCCAATATCCCCGGTGTGGACGGCCAGCGGGTCTTTACCCTCCGCACCGTGGAGGATACCTTCCGCATCCACGATTTTATCGCCCGGGAGCACCCCAAAACAGCGGTGATCTCCGGCGGCGGCTTTATCGGCCTGGAGATGGCGGAGAACCTGATGGGCCAGGGGATCCGCGTCACCATGTTCCAGCGGTCAGAGCAGGTGATGAAGCCCTTTGACCGGGATATGGCGGGACAGCTCCATGCAAAGCTCCGCGCCGCCGGAGTGGACCTGCAGCTGGAGGCCACACCCTCCGCCCTCCGTCCCTGCGGGGACCAGGTGGCGGTGGAGGTCCCAGGCAGGGAGACGCTCACGGTGGACATGGTGATCCTGGCTGTGGGCGTCCAGCCCGACGGCAGCCTTGCCGCCGCGGCGGGCCTCCAGGTCAACCGCCGGGGGGCCATTGTGGTGAACGAGCGGATGGAGACCTCTCACCCGGATATCTACGCCGTGGGCGACGCGGTGGAGATCGCCAACTTTGTCACCGGCGCCAGGACCAGCGTGGCCCTGGCCGGCCCGGCCAACAAGCAGGGGCGCATTGCCGCGGACAACATGGCCGGCGGCGACAGCCGCTATACCGGCGCCCAGGGCTCCTCGGTCATCAAGCTCTTTGACCTGACGGCGGCGGTGACCGGCCTCAACGAGAGCGCGGCCAGGGCCGCAGGCCTCTCCTATGACAAGGCGGTCATCACCGTCAGTTCCCACGCTACTTACTACCCCGGCGCCAAGAGCATGGTGATGAAGGTGCTCTTTGAGACCCCCACCGGGCGGATCCTGGGCGGGCAGATCATCGGCTACGACGGGGTGGATAAGCGCATCGACGTGCTTGCCGCCGCCATCCGCGCCCGTATGACCGCCCATGACCTGACGGAGCTGGACCTGAGCTACGCCCCGCCCTACTCCTCGGCCAAGGACCCGGTAAACGTGATCGGCTATGTCATCGAAAATGTCCTCACCGGCAAGGTCCGGCAGTTCCACTGGAGCGATGTGGCAAAGCTCCAGGCGGAGGGGGCCTTCATTCTGGACGTCCGCACCCGGGGCGAGTGGGACCGGGGCCACATCCAGGGGGCCGTCCACATCCCCGTGGACGAGCTGCGCGGCCGCATGCAGGAGCTGCCCGCCGACAGGCCCCTATATGTCCACTGCCAGAGCGGACTTCGCAGCTACCTCGCCTGCCGGATGTTGACAGGAGCGGGGTTTGAATGTTACAATTTATCCGGAGGCTACGGGTTCTACGCCATGGTGATGCAGGACCAGAACCTCCGGCCGGAGGGGACAGGCCCCTGCGGCTTACAGTGAATCGACGAACGAACCGACGTAGAGAGAAAGTGAGGAGATTCCCATGAACCTGAAAGGCAGCAAGACCGAGGCCAATTTGATGGCCGCTTTTGCCGGCGAGAGCCAGGCCCACACCAAATACCAGTACTATGCCTCCAAGGCCAAGAAGGACGGCTACGAGCAGATCGCCGCCATCTTCCAGGAGACCGCCCACAATGAGAAGGAGCACGCCAAGATCTGGTTCAAGCTCCTCCATGACGGCGCCATCCCCGGCACCATGGACAATCTGGCGGATGCGGCCGCCGGCGAGAACTACGAGTGGACCGACATGTACGACACCTTTGCCAAGGAGGCCGAGGCGGAGGGCTTTGACGACATCGCCCGTCTGTTCCGCGGCGTGGCGGCCATTGAGAAGGAGCACGAGGAGCGCTACCGCAAGCTGATCGCCAACATCGAGGGCGGTTTGGTCTTCTCCCGCGACGGGGACACCATCTGGCAGTGCGCCAACTGCGGCCACATCGTCATCGGCAAGGAGGCCCCCGAGGTCTGCCCCGTCTGCGCGCATCCCAAGGCATACTTCGCCATCAAGGCGGAGAACTATTAAAAGCGATTTCTTAGCGAGATCTTTTCACCCCCCGGCAGGCGTTCCGCCTGCCGGGGATTTTTTTGCAAAATCCCCGGGGAAAGCAGCGGGCGCGCCCTGTGCCGTGTCCCTTACAGCCCCCATAAATTGACAAATTTTCCCTGCTGTTTCCCCAACAGCAGGGAAAAATGTGCTTTTTCAGCACATTTTTCCACAATGACGCCTGGTTGACAACGGAGGGAATTTCCGTATAATGTGCTGTAGCAACCCTGAAAAGAAAGGAAGGAAACAACGATGCATACCATCAAACAACGGCTTTCCGCCCTGGCTTTGACGCTGGCGCTGCTGGTGGCCCTGGCGCTGCCGGCCTTCGCCGCGGAGGAGGATCGGACCGCATCGGCCCAGGCGGCCCTGGAGACCGCCATGACCTATGGCGGCGCCATCTCCGGGCAGTATGCCCTGTGGCAGGACGGGGAGATCGTCCTCTCCGGCACCTCCGGCGTCTACTCCAAGTCGGAAAACCGTCTCCTTACCGATGACAACCTCTACGGCATCGGCTCTGTCAGCAAGGTGTATACCGCTGCGGCTGTGATGCGCCTGGTGGAGGAGGGGAAGGTGGACCTGGATGAGCCGGTGACCACCTATCTTCCGGACTTCACCATGGCAGACAGCCGCTACCGCGACATCACGGTGCGGATGCTCCTCAACCACTCCTCCGGCCTCATGGGAGGAACCATTGTCAACTCCTTCCTCCTGAATGACCCGGAGAACACCTCCGCCACAGAGGATCTGCTGGACCGCCTGGCGACCCAGAGCCTTCAGGCGGACCCCGGCGCCTACAGCGTCTACTGCAACGACGGGTTCACCCTGGCCCAGCTGGTGATCGAGCGGGTCAGCGGCATGTCCTACGCCCAGTTTGTCCGTCAGGAGATCACGGAGCCTCTTGGCCTTTCGGCCACCTTCGCCCCCCAGGACGACTTTGACTGGAGCCTCCTGGCCAAGACCTACCTGGGCCAGGACGTGCGGGAGCTGCCGCCGGAGACGATCAACATCGTGGCCACCGGCGGGATGTACGCCTCTGCCAGCGACCTTGCCGCCTTTGGCGGCGCGCTGTGCGGCGAAGGGCTTTTGACCGAGGAGAGCCTTGCGGCCATGAGCAGCCAGGAGTGTCTCCGGGGCATGTGGCCCGACGACAGCGAGGGGAGCGTCCTGTCCTACGGCCTGGGCTGGGACGCGGTGGAGTTCTTCCCCTTCAGCGCCAGCGGCATCCAGGCCCTGGTGAAGGGCGGCGACTCCCTGGTGTACCATGCGGGGCTGGTGGTGCTGCCGGAGTATGACATGGCGGCGGCGGTGCTGACCAGCGGCGGCGTCTCCACCTATAACGAGATGGCCGCCAGCCAGCTCCTCATCGACGCGCTGGCAGAGGAGGGGATCACCGTGAACCCCACCGGCCAGATCACCGCCTCCCCCGCGGCGGACGTGCCGGCGGAGCTGGCGGACTGGTCCGGCGCCTACGGCTCCGCCACCGGCATCGGCACGGTGGAGGTCACGGCGGACGGCACGCTGTCCCTGATGATGGCGGGCCTCACCGAGCCGCTGCTCTTTACCTATCGGGCTGACGGCACCTTCCAGGACGAG
>CAJFPI010000025.1 GCA_904398675.1 uncultured Oscillospiraceae bacterium | reverse complement strand
CTGCCGGAGGAGCCGGAGGAGGAGCCGGCGGACGATGAACTGGTTCCCGTGGAGGAGTATATCCCCACCATTTTTGTGGAGCTGAAGTACGCCACCGAGGACAACATCACCGGCCAGGTGATCTATGACTTTGACGTGCCCTATCTGCGGTACGGCACGGTGAAAAAACTGATGGCGGTGCAGGAGACGCTGCTCAGCCAGGGCTATTCCCTAAAGATCTGGGACGCCTTCCGTCCCACCTCCGCCCAGTATGACCTGTGGGAGGCCATGCCCGACGGGCGGTACATCGCCAACCCCTACCGGGGCTACTCCGACCACTCCCGGGGAAACTGTGTGGATATCACCCTGGTCACCGCCGACGAGGCGGAGATCCCCATGCCCACCGGCTTTGACGACTTCACCGCCCTGGCCGACCGGGACTACAGCGACGTCTCCGGCGAGGCCCTCGCCAATGTGCAGCTGCTGGAGGAGGCCATGGTGAACGCAGGCTTTGTCCCCTACAGCGCGGAGTGGTGGCATTTCACCGACGAGGTGGATTACGACGTGGCGGAGGACTTTGATCCCGCGGAGGCCTTGACAGTCCGCACCGTCAGCGCCATTGGGGACAATATCCTGGCCAACGGCTACGGCTTTGGCTATGCCGGCACCTTTGACGACTATATGGACCGGGCAGGCGGGGACCTCTCCTATTTCTTTGCCGGGGTCTACGATGTGCTGTCCGCAGACGATCTTACCATCGCCAACGCGGAGAACGTGTTCACCACCCAGACTGAGCGGGTGAACAAGGACCACCAGGGCAGCGACGCCTTCTGGTTCAAAAGCGACCCGTCCTACGCGGAGATCTACGCCCTGGGCAGCGTGGAGGCGGTGAATACCGCCAACAACCACTCCCACGACTACGGGGAGGCGGGATACGAGGAGTCCCTGGAGGCCCTGGCGGACGCTGGGATCACCACCTTCGGGTATGGGGAGGTGGGGCGCTGCCAGGTGGGGGAGACCACGTTCGCCCTGCTGGGATTCAATGTGCTGGGCCCCCTGGAGTACGGCACAGACCTGGAGGAGATGAAGACGGAGGTATCCCAGGAGATCGCGGCGGCCCGGACCTGGGCGGATGTAGTGATCGCCTACTTCCACTGGGGTGAGGAACGGGATACCACAGCTAATGCGGACCAGCGGGAGCTGGCGTACTTTGCGGCGGAGTGCGGGGCGGACATCATTCTGGGCTCCCACCCCCATGTGCTGCAGGAGGTGGAGCGCTACAACGGCGCGGTGATCGCCTACAGCCTGGGGAATTTTGTCTGCGGCGGGGCGCAGACCCCCGCCCGGGACACCATGGTCCTCTCCATCCGGCTCTACACCGACAGCGATACCGGGGAGCTGGCCTTCCTCCGCTATGAGGAGATCCCCGCCTATGTCTACCCCGGCTCCTCCAACAACTATCAGCCCGTCCTGGCAGCTTAGCGCGGCAGTGAATATTGTTTGCAAAGGCGCCGAAAATCTTTGATTTTCGGCGCCTTTGCAGTGCTGTGAAAGCTGCGCCGGGCCATGAGAGCAGGAATGGCATATTGCGAAGCCGCTCCGGTTTCGGTATAATGGAGAGGCAAGAACCGCATCAGCGGGAAAGGGGGCCTTTCCATGAAACTGATCCATCTCTCGGATCTGCACCTTGGCAAGCGGGTCAACGATTTCTCCATGCTGGAGGATCAACAGCACATCCTGCGGGAAATCCTCCGGATCATTGATCAGGAGCAGCCGGAGGGGGTGCTCATCGCCGGGGACATTTATGATAAGACGGTGCCGCCTGCAGAGGCGGTGGCGCTGCTGGATGACTTCCTGGTGGAGCTGGCAGACCGGCAGCTCCAGGTATTCCTTATCAGCGGGAACCACGATTCGCCGGAGCGGATCGCCTTTGGCGGGCGCCTGATGGCCCACAGCGGTATCCACCTGGCGCCGGTTTATGACGGACGGGTGGAGCCCATTGCGCTGGCAGACAGCTACGGCCCGGTGCATGTCTACCTGCTCCCCTTTTTGAAACCGGTCCATGTACGCCGTTTTTTCCCGGAGGCGGAGATTTCCTCCTATACGGACGCCATGGCTGCTGCCATCGGTGCTATGGAGGTGGATACCGCCCAGCGCAACGTGCTGGTGACGCACCAGTTTGTCACCGGCGCCGCCCGGTGCGACTCGGAGGAGATCTCCGTGGGCGGGACGGATAATGTGGATGTGTCGGTATTCGGCGATTTTGACTATGTGGCACTGGGCCACATTCACGGCCCCCAGTCGGTGGGCCGGGAGACTGTGCGCTACTGCGGCACGCCGCTGAAGTATTCTTTTTCAGAGGCGAAACACCAGAAGTCCGTCACTGTGGTGGAGCTGGAGGAGAAGGGCCGCGTAGGCATCCGGACAGTGCCCCTTACGCCGCTGCGGGATCTGACGGAGCTGCGGGGTACTTATGCAGAGGTGACATACCGGGGGTTTTATGAGGGAACAAGCTACCGGCAGGACTATGTCCATATCACCCTGACGGATGAGGATGACGTCCCTGATGCGGTGGCAAAGCTCCGGGTCATCTATCCCAATCTGATGAAACTGGATTATGACAACCGGCGCACCCGGGCGGAATTTTCCATCGAGGAAGGCGGGGATGCGGAGAGACGCTCTCCGCTGGAGCTTTTGGAGGAATTTTATGAGAAACAGAATGGACAGCCTATGGGCGAGGCGCAGCGGCAGCTGGCACGGAGCCTGATGGGGCGTATCTGGGAGGGAGAGGCATGAGACCGCTGAAATTGACCATGTCCGCCTTTGGACCTTATGCCGGCCGTGTGGAGGTGGACCTTGCAAAGCTGGGACAGCAGGGGCTGTATCTCATCACGGGGGATACCGGCGCGGGGAAGACCACCCTTTTTGATGCCATCACGTATGCCCTCTATGGCGAGCCCAGCGGAGAAAACCGCGACCCGTCCATGTTCCGGTCCAAATATGCCAGGGCGGACACCCCTACAGAGGTTGAGCTGGTGTTTGCCTATAACGGCAAGATATACACAGTCCGCCGCAATCCGGAGTACGAGCGCCCGGCCAAGAAGGGCGGCGGCATGACCATTCAGAAGGCGGAGGCCACGCTGGAGCTGCCGGACGGACGGTCCGTCACCAGGGCCCGGGAGGTCACTGCGGAAATCACCCGGATCATCGGCCTGGACCGGGGGCAGTTTGCCCAGATCGCCATGATCGCCCAGGGGGACTTTTTAAAGCTGCTGCTGGCGGATACCAAGAGCCGTCAGGAGATTTTTCGGGAGATTTTCAAAACCCGGTACTATATGGTGTTTCAGGAGCAGCTGAAGGCGGAGACCGGGAAACGGCAGCGGGAGGTGGACGCCGCCCGTGCCAGCTTGCAGCAGTACATCGGCGGCGTGTCCTGTGAGGCGGAGAATCCCCGCAGGCCCCTGCTGGAAAAAGCCTGGAACGGCGAGCTGCCCTTCTCGGAGACGGTGGAGCTGGTGGAAGATCTGATCGCGGAGGATCAAGCCGCGGCAGAAAAGCGCCAGGAGGAGCTGGAGGAGCTGGACAGCGCACTCAGCCGGATCAACGCGCTGCTCGGCCAGGCGGAGGAGATGGAAAAGACGCGGCAGGAGCTGGTCCTGGTCCGGCAGCAGCGGGAGGCGGAGCTGCCCCAGGCTATGGAGGCCAGGGAAAAGCTGGAGCAGGAGCAGGCACGCCAGCCACAGCGGGATGCGGTGGAGCAGGAGAGCGCTGCCCTGGCAGCGGAGCTGCCCAGATATGGCACATTGGCAGAGCAGCAGGAGAAATTGTCCGCGCTGGACGGGGAGATTGCCGGCATGTCGGTGCAGCAGCAGCGGCGGGAGCAGGAGCGGCTGACCCTGACAGAGCAGCTGGCGGCTGACCAAGCAGAGGCGTCGGCCTTGTCCCAGGCCGGAGCGGAAAGAGAGAAACTGCTGCGGGAAAAGGCGGCGGCAGAGAACAGCCTTGCCGCCCTGCAGTCGCTGGAGAGCGATATGGCTCGTTGGCAGGAGGGGAGCCTCCTTCTGCAGCGCCGGCAGAACAGCTGTGAAAGCCTTCGCCGCCAGCGCCGGGCTGCGGAGGATCAGCTCGCCGGTGAGACAGCGGCGCTGCAGGCGCTGAAGGAGACCTTCCATGCTGCGGAGGGGCTGGAGGCGGAGCGGGAAAAGCTGCTCCACCGCCAGAGCCAGACACAGGACCGGAAGGCGGCCTTGGAGGCGCTGAGGGCGCAGCTGGGCCGCTGCCGGGAGTCCCGGGAGGCCCTTGAAACCGCCCAGGCGGACTACCAGGCCGCCCAGAACCGGGCGGATGAGGCGGATTGGGGCTATCAGCAGAAAAACCGCGCATTTTTGGAGGCCCAGGCGGGGATCCTGGCAGGGACCCTGCAGGATGGGCAGCCCTGCCCGGTGTGCGGCGCCACCCACCATCCCGCCCCCGCCCATCTGTCCCACGCCGCGCCCACGGAGCGGGAGCTGAAGGAGGCGGGAGCTGCCAGCGATGCAGCAAGGCGCCTGGCGGGGGAAAAGAGCCTTGCGGCCGGTGACTGGAAGGCAAAATGTGAAGAGCGGGAAGGGCAGCTGCTGCAGGGAATGGCGGCTTATGTGGCGGAGCCCTCCCTCCAGAGCGCCGGGGAGCAGCTGGACGCCTGCCTGGCAGAGGCTGGGGGACAGCTGGAGGAGATCCACACCGCCCTGCTGGCGCTGGAGGCGCAGATTGCCGGGCGGGAGGCCATGGCCAGGAAAATCGCGCAGCAGGAACAGAAAATAGAGCAGATGGCGCGTGAGCGGTCGGAGCTGGAGGAGGAGCTCCGTCAAGCGGAGATGGCGCTGAGCGGACTTGACGGACAGGTCCGGCTGCAGGAGGAGCAGCTCGCCTGCCGCCTGCAGGAGCAGCTGGGGGCCTGCGGCATTTCGGAGGCGCCGGAACGCCTGGCCGGGCGGAAACAGTCTGTCGAAGGAGTCCTCTCCCGACTGGGGAGCGCTCTGGAGACGGCGGAGCGGCAGCTTGCCCGGAAGGAGGAGCTGGAAAAACAGATCCCGCAGCGGCAGCAGTCCCTTCAGGCGCTGGAGCAGGCTGTGAGCGACGGGCGGACGGCGGCAGATGCGGCAAAGGTCCGCAGGGAGGAGACCGCGCGGCAGCTTGCCGTGCTGCTGGGAGAGCTGCGTTTCCCCGACGCGGAGACGGCGCGGAAACGGCAGCAGGAGCTTGCAGCGGAAAAGGTGCGGCTTGCAGCGGCGTTTCAGGCGGCGGAACAGGCCGCACACGAGAAAAAGACCCTGCTGACCCAGCTGGATGCCAAAATCGAGTCGATGGAAAAGCTGCTGTCCGGCAGCGCCGCAGTGGATGCAGCGGCCCAGCGCGCCGCCGCCGCAGAGATCAATACCCGAAAAGCTGGGCTCCAGGCTGCGCAGCGGGCCGTGCATGTCCGGCTTGACGCCAATCGGGCGTCCCTTGCGCATCTCCTGGAAAAGGAGCGGGAGCTCTCCGGGCTGGAGGAGGAGTTTACATGGGTGAAGACGCTGTCCAGCACGGTGAACGGCGCCCTCTCCGGCAAGGAAAAGGTGGATTTGGAGACCTATATCCAGATGACTTTCTTCGACCGGATTCTGCGCCGGGCCAACCGGCGGCTGATGGTAATGTCTGACGGACAGTACGAGCTCAAGCGCCGGGCCGCGGCGGGTGACAACCGCAGCCGCAGCGGCCTGGAGCTGGATGTTGTGGACCACTATAACGGTTCGGAGCGGAGCGTGAAGTCCCTCTCCGGCGGCGAGTCATTCAAAGCATCCCTCTCCCTGGCTCTGGGCCTCTCCGACGAGATCCAGTCCGCTGCCGGCGGCATCCGGCTGGATACGATGTTTGTGGACGAGGGGTTTGGATCCCTGGACGAGACCTCGCTTCAGCAGGCCATCCGCGCCCTGTCGGACCTTGCCGAGGGCAGCAGGCTGGTGGGCATCATTTCCCATGTATCGGAGCTGAAGGAGAGGATCGACAAGCAGGTCGTGGTGACCAAGGACCGCACCGGCGGCAGCCGGGTGGAGGTCGTGGCCTGACAGCGGTATAATAAACAGTATGTTCTGCCTTGTACTTGGAACGATGGGAGGAGAAGGTGGATGGACAAGGAAAAGGTGTTCTCCATGAAACTGCAGAAGGTCTATCCGCTCCTGGTGCAGAAGGCCGGGCGGAAGGGCCGCACCCAGCAGGAGGTGGACCAGGTGATCTGCTGGCTTACCGGCTATGACACGGCGGCGCTGCAGCGGCAGCTGGAGCGTGATATGGACTACGGCGCCTTTTTCCGGGAGGCCCCGCTGGCCGACGAGCGCAGCGGCTTGGTCAGCGGCGTTGTGTGCGGCGTGCGGGTGGAGGAGGTCGAGGACCCTCTGCTGCGGCAGATCCGCTGCCTGGACAAGCTGGTGGATGAGCTGAGCCGTGGGAGAGACATGGATAAAATCCTGAACCGGGAGCGGAAACCGCATGACGGCGGAAACAGAAAGGAGAGGCAATGAAAGCGGCAATCTGTTACTATTCCCGGCACCATGGGAATACCCGAAAGGTGGCGGAGGCCATGGCGCGGGCGGGAGAGGCGGACCTGATCGATGTTACCGCCCCGGCGGCCGTCAATCTGGAGCCATACGATCTCATCGGCTTTGCATCAGGCATCTATGGCTTTACCGTCCACCCCTCTCTGGTGGATTTCCTGCGGAGAAATCTCCCCGCTGGAAAACGGGTGTTTTTTGCCTGCACCTATGGCCTGGCGAAGGGGAGCGGTGTAAAAGATGCGGTTCAGGCGGCGTCAGAAAAGGGGGCGCGGGTGCTGGGGGAGTTCAGCTGCCGGGGCTACAACACCTTTGGCCCCTTCAAGCTGGTGGGCGGCAGCGGAAAGGGCCGCCCATCAGCAGAAGATCTCCAGGCGGCGCAGGCATTCTACCGCTCGATAGCCGGCGCATTGTGAGGCGGTGTCCGCCAAAGAGAGCGGACCGGATGAGAGGCCGGGAGGCAGCGGGAGCCAATGAGCATACCGGCACAAACGAGGCGGCGCATGGATCATTCCATGCGCCGCCTCGGCAGCTGTCTGCGGATTTGTTTGGAGAGGAGGGGAGCGGCGTCAGTCGTTTTCCCAGGCGATGGAGAGCTGTTCCTGCTCCAGCAGGTGGTCATAGGTCTGCTCTGCCAGCAGCTGGAGGCTGTCCTGTATGGATCTCTGCGTTTCCAGATAGAGCCTTCGCAGACAGCGCGGATTTCCCTTTTCCGGAGCGACCCGTGCGCTTTGGCAGAGAGAGCGGATAGAGTCGGACACATTGGTGCGTCCCAGAGGGTGCCCGTTCCGGGTGCAGAAAAGGGGGCCGCTTGTAATTCCCTGGTGCTGTGCGAAGGCTGCCAGCTCCTCCTGCAGGCAGGGAGGGATCCGCAGCACCTGGTTTGTCCCGTTGGCCGCTGCGGCGATCTGGCCGGCAGACACAGCCTTCACGGTCACCTTGCACACCTCCTGCACCTGGAGCCCTGTCAGGGCAAAGAGCTTAATCAGAAGATACGTCCTTGCCTTTCCCTGTGACTTGGCGGCTTGCAGCAGACGGAGATATTCTCCGCGGGTCAGCCCCGGGGAATGCTCCCGCTTGACTGTACCTCGTGCCTGGATCTGCTGCAGCTCCCGCCGCCCCTGAAAAGTGAGAAAGCTGTTGGCCACAGAGAGGCACATATTGATCGTGGCAGTGCTGTAGCCGCTCTTTCGCAGCGTTTCCTGCCAGCTTGTGAGGGTACCCGGACCAATCAGCTTGTCCGATGGCAGGCTGCGGGACAGAAGAGTGAGGCAGCGGCGGTAGGAATCAATGGTACCCGGGGAGCGGCCCTTCTCCGCCAGAAAGGACAGAAACCGCTCCAGCTCCGCCTGCGTTAAACAGACGCCTGCCTGCATATTTTCCACAAAGGTGCCTCCTCTCTGTCAAAAACAGTAAAATTCCGCCTGCGGCCGCAGGGATTGCCGATAGTGATGCGCTGAAACGATCAGGTGCTCGCCGCCTGCCGCGCCACCACCACAAAGCGCCCCTCCTCTGTGTGGTAGCTGCAGGTGGAAAGGGTCAGCAGCTTATCGCCATACTGCGCCGTCACGCCGGTGTCGTAGAGGGAGGCAGCCTGGACCTGGCGGACATATTCGGTAAAAACAGCAGGATCGGACAGGTCTGTATACTGGTAATAGCGGAAAACATCCTGATCCTGGTCTGTATAGACCCGGCTGTAGAAAGCGGCCAGCAGCTCGTAGGTTCCCTCCTCAGCCAATGTGTCAAAGTGTATCCGGGCGTGCGCCCTGCCGTAGCTCTCCTCCGCGTACCGGTCCAAATCGCCGAACATGGAGCTGTTTTTCATGTTGTGGCCGTAGATGATCACATGGGAGGAATCCGGCGCGCACCCCTCGGCGATGAAGAGGCTGCCGCTGGCGGCATAGCTGCCTTCAAAGCCGCGGCGCAGGTAGTATTCCGGCTCCTCCGGCGTGTACATGACAGGATAATCCAGCAGGGTATCCTCCACATACAGCCAGCCCGCCATGTCCGCATTCTGCTCGTGGAGCAGCTGGTACTGCTCCAGGCGCCCGCTGGATGCCGGCAGCTCCGCAGGATCCGTCTCTTCGGACGATGTGCCGGTGGAGGCGGCCCCCTCGCGGACCTGCTGTGCCAGCTCCCGGTAGGCTGCCTGCTCCCGGCTGGAGCGCCACAGATCCCGCACCAGCAGGGCGCCGG
>CAJFPI010000024.1 GCA_904398675.1 uncultured Oscillospiraceae bacterium | reverse complement strand
GGGAGCCAGAGGGTGGCTGTGCGAGCTGGAGACGCTGGAGAAGGAGGCCCGGCTGGGCCGGGACTATCTGGAGGGGCTGCGGAAGGAGCTGGTGCGCCTGGCCTGCACCGTGGAAACGGATTTGGACGGCAGCCTTTTCAGCGGTATCGTGCAGCGGCTGGAGGAGCGGGAGCTTCTGGAGCTGCGGCGGATCTGTCAGAAACGGGCGGACGCCATGGAGCGGCCAGGCGTACAGATCCGGGGCGGCGACAGCGGTGCGGCAGAGGACGGCGCGGCCTTCCTGGTCTGAGTGCAAACATTGGAATATGAAACGGAGGACATGATGATGAGCGTATCGTTTGAGGGAATCGGCCGGTGGTGTGCCACCTTCCTGGCCGGAGATGTGGAGCAGGGGGACCCGGTGAAGATCAGCGCCAACGGCACCGTGGCCGCATGCAGCGCAGGGGACGACTTCTGCGGCGTGGCTGTATCGGAGCGGGACGGGGCCTGCTCGGTGCAGCTGGGTGGCTTTATCACCCTGCCCTACAGCGGCACGGCCCCCACCGTGGGCTATACAGCGCTGTGCGCCGACGGAACGGGCGGCGTGAAAGCCGGCGGCACCGCCAGCTATCTGACGGTGGACGTGGACACCACCGAAAAAACCGTCACCATTTTGCTGTGAGGAGGAGAGGGAAATGACCTACGGCTTTGAACAAGTGAGACTGGACAAGGGGATGTACGGCGAGAGCGGCAAGTCCTTTACCCAGGTGCTGGAGAGCGTGGACCCCAGCGAAAACTACCGTGGCACCGCCATGGAGGGGCTGGACGCCTTCCAGCGGCAGCTCAAGCGCTTTGACATCAAGGTGAAGGGGGCGGCCTCGGACATGGTGGAGAAATTCTTCTACTCCACCGAGTCCTCTGTGCTGTTCCCGGAGTTTGTCTCCCGGGTGGTCCGCCAGGGCATGGAGGAGGACAACATCCTGCCGAGCCTCACCGCCACGGTGACCAAATTCAGCGGCATGGACTACCGCTCCATCGCCTCCATCCCCTCGGAGGAGGAGAAGACCCTCCGCCGGGTGGAGGAGGGCGCGGCCCTGCCGGAGACCCTGGTGAAGACCCAGGAGAACCTGGTCAAGCTCCACAAGCGGGGGAGAATGCTGGTGGGCTCCTATGAGGCGGTCCGCTATCAGCGGCTGGACCTCTTCTCCGTCACGCTGCGGCAGATCGGCAGCCACATCGCCCGGATGCATCTGGAGGACGCCATCGACGTGGTAATCAACGGCGACGGCAACGGCAACGCCGCCGACGCCTTCGCCATTGGGGACGAAACCATCGGCGGTACCAGCGGGACGCTGACCTATGACGCGCTGCTGGCCTTCTGGGCGGAATTTGACCCCTACACCATGAACACCATCCTGGTGCCCGGGGACGTGATGCTGAAACTGCTGAAACTCGACGAGTTTCAAAATCCCATGACAGGGCTCAACTTCCAGGGGACCGGCACCCTGGCCACCCCCCTGGGCGCCACGCTCCTGCGCACCAGCGCCATGCCGGCGGGCAAGCTGATCGGCCTGGACCGCAATTATGCCCTGGAGATGGTAACCGCCGGGGAGGTGCTGGTGGAGTACGACAAGCTCATTGATCGCCAGCTGGAGCGGGCGGCCATTACCAGCATCTCCGGCTTTTCCAAGCTCTATCAGGGGGCCAGCAAGGTGCTGTCCATCTGACAAGGAAAAAGAAGAAAGGGGAGAGGGGCGTGACCGATGAGATCATTGCGCTGGCCAAGACGCTGACAGCGGCCACAGAGGCGGAAGAGGAGCTGCTGGAGCTGCTGGCCGGGGCGGCGGAGCAGCGCCTGACGGCCATGCTGCGGGCGGATGTGACTGCGGAGACGTGCGGCGGGGCCTTTCTCTGCGCCGCGGCGCTGCTTGCTGCGGCGGACCTGCTGGGAACGCGGCAGGGAGCGGCGGAGGGCGTGGAGCGCTTTACCGCAGGGGACGTCTCTGTGACGCGCACAGTGGGCGGCACAACGGCGGAGTCCCTGCGCCGCCAGGCCCTGGAGATGATAAAGCCCTATTGCGGCGGCAGCTTTGCCTTTTGGGGGGTGAGGGGATGAAGGAGATCCTCGACGCCCTGTTTCACGCCTATGGACAGGCCGTGACGCTGACAAGAGGGGAGGAGAAGGAGACCTTCTCCGCCTTTGTCCAGCCCCTGCGCCGGGAGAAGGAGCAGGAGCCCAGGGAGGCAACCGCCCTGGGCTGGGTGGACCAGCGGCGCTGGCGGTATATCGGGCCGGGGCAGCCGGCAGTGCAGGACGGGGACAAGCTCTCCTGCGGCGGTGAGAATTTCGCCGTGCAGGGGGCGGCGCCGGTCCGGCTTGGCGATGCGGTGCTCTACTGGCACGCGGTGCTGCGGCCCTGGAAGGAGGGGACGCAGTGAGCGCGCTGGAGCAGATCCGCGCAGAGCTGATCCGCTGCCTGCAGGCGGGCGGCATCAACGCCGCGGCGGCCTATCCGGAAAAGGGGGCGGCCTACTATGAAATGCCGGTGGCGGCGGTGGGATTTGCCGGCGGCACAGGGGAGACGGCGGGGTTTGCCGACTACCTGGGGGAGCGGTACGACGGGGAGAAGGCCGCCTGGGTGGAGACCTACGGCAGGCGCCTGGAGGTGACGGCGGCCATAGACGCCTTCTCCGGCCAGGAGGCCGGGGCGGCGGGCTGCCAGGCCGTCCTGGAGGCGGCGTATGAGATCCTCTGCTCCGGTACGCTGGCCAGCGGGCTGCGGCTGGGAGAGGCGGCCTGGGACGAGGTCCGGTGGGACGGGACTATCCGCATGTACCGCCAGCGCCTCACCCTGGACTGCAGGGCCTATTTCATCGCCGAGACGCCGGTGGAAGAGGGCCAGTTTCTTGATTTTAAGCTGAAAGGAGTGCCAGTTGTTTGAGCACAATCATTCATGAGAGACCGGGGGTCTACTCCTCCTACGACGCGTCCTCTGTGGTGCGGGGCGGCGGCGCGGCCAAGGTGATCGGCATCGCGGCCCTGGCGTCCAAGGGGGCCACGGACAGCGTGACGCTGCTCACCAGCTATGACGGGGCGGTGGCGGCCTTTGGCGAGGACACTGCGGGGACTAACATGGCCGCGCTGACAAGGCTGCTGTTTCTCAACGGGGCCACGGCGGTGAAGGCGGTGCGGGCCGCGTCCGCCTCGGACTACGACGACGCCTTTGACCTGCTGGCCATGGAGGACGATATCCAGGTGGTGGTGTGCGGCAGCGGGGAGCTGACGGTGCACCAGCTGCTGCGGACCAGCCTGGAGAGCGCGTCGGCGGCCCGGCGGGAGCGCATCGGCATCATCGGCAGCGAGGAGGAGACCGTGACGGAGCTGACAGACCGGGCAGCGGCGCTGAACAGCGAGCGGCTGGTGCTGGTGGGGCCGGATGTGGTGGACAGCGGCGGCACGGCCCTGTCCGGGGTCTGCGCCGCGGCGGCGGTGGCGGGGCTCATCGCCGCGGGCGGCGATCCGGCGGTTCCCATCAACGGCGCGGCGCTGCAGGGCCTGGGGGGCGTGTCCCAGCGGTATACCGACAACGACATCGATCTCCTGGTGCGGGGCGGCGTCACGCCGCTGGAGGCGGTAGGCGGCGTGGTGTCCCCGGTGCGGGGAATTACCACCCGGACGAAAACCGGCGGAGAGAGCGACACCACCTGGCGGGAGCTGACCACCATTCTGGTGGTGGACGACGTGATCCCTGCGGTCCGCAGCGCCCTGCGCAGCCGCTTTACCCGGACCAAGAACACCGCCCAGACCAGAGGGGCCATCCGCTCCCAGGTGATCGTGGAGCTGGAGAACAAGCTGGCGGCGGAGATCATCGACAGCTACGGCGAGGTGACGGTGGAGGCGGACAGCACCGACCCCACCGTGTGCCTGGTGGAGTTCAGCTTTGGCGTGGCCAACGGGCTCAACCAGATCTACCTCACCGCCCACATCACAGTGTAAGGAAGGAGGGGCTATATGGCCAGCGTAACAGGATACCCCACCAGCAGCGACATCTATCTGGAGCTGGAGGGGAGAAAGGTGGCGGTGGTGCAGAGCTACACCGCCCGGGCCGCCAAGAGCAGCACGCCCATCGAGGCCTTCGGCGAGGCGGAGCCCATCGCCACCATCAACGGGCAGTGCCAGTACACCCTGGAGCTGACAAGGCTCTACGCAACGGACGACGCCATCCGGGACGGCATCGACTTTTATGCCCTGGCGGACTTTTCCCTGGTGATCTGCAAGCCGGACCGGAAGGTGATCTACAGCGGCTGCAACTGGAGCGCCATTGCCGAGGAGGGCA
Organism: uncultured Oscillospiraceae bacterium; assembly: GCA_904398675.1. GTDB lineage: Bacteria > Bacillota > Clostridia > Oscillospirales > Oscillospiraceae > CAJFPI01. The sequence goes on along the minus strand of CAJFPI010000024.1, from coordinate 7,350 downwards.
AGCTGGGGGCCATGGTGGCGGAAAAGGTCACCGTGGTGGCCCGGAAACGGATGGAAGTGGTGGCGTAAATGGCGGAGAGACGGGACGACTATGTGGAAATCACCCTCCGCCTGCTCCCCGGCACCCTGGGGGAGCTGATGCGGCAGCTGGGAGCGGCGATGGGGGGCGGCACAGCCGCCCCCGCCGCAGAAACCTCCGTGCCGATGGGGACGGAGGAGAGCGGGAGCTTTGAAGAGGAGCGGTTCCGAGAGCTGCAGCGGCAGGAGACGGAGCCGCCTGTGGCCGCGGCGGAGGAGCTGGATAGGCCGATGGGGGCGGAGCTGTCGGCGCAGCAGGAGCGCGCCGTATGGGAGGCGGCTCCGCTGTCCCAGCGGCAGGAGCGGGAGATGGAGGAATCCCGCTATGACTGGAGGGAAACAGTGGTGGCCGCCCCGGCAGACCAGGAGCGGCAGGCGGGGGAGGCGGCTGCGCCGGAGGGACCGGTCCGTATTCAGATGGAGACCATCCGCCGGGAGACGGGGGTAACGGCGACGGAGACGGCGGATCCGGCGGAGCTGTCCGCCGTGTATGAGCGGGACGCCCGGCGGTATGACGGCGCGTTCCCCCTGTACTGAGAGGAGGCGGGCGGATGCGGCTGACGGCTATGCGCTACAAGACCTATACCTGGCCCCACAACCCCCACACCTACTCCATCCGCTATGAGCGGCAGGTGGTGACCCACAAGGTACCCTTCGGGCGGTACTGCCTGCAGGACCTGGGGATGACCGGGCGGGTGCTGGAGGGGGAGGGGGAGTTTGCCGGAGAGGGGGCCTACGACGAGTTTAAAAAGCTGGCGTCGCTGTTTTACCTCAGCGGACCGGGCCTTCTGATCCACCCCCTCTGGCAGACCTCCAACGCCTACTTTACCCACCTGCAGCTGACCCAAAAGCCCCTGCCGGACTATGTGCGCTACCAGTTTGCCTTCCGCGAGGCCTTTGACGGCTATCAGGAGGGGCTGGTGGAGGAGGAGACAGCCCTCCCCTCCGTGCCGGCGCTGGCCGGCAACTCCACGGCGGCGCGGCACACTGTGGTCCAGGGGGACAGCCTCTGGGCTATTGCGGGGGCCTACGGCGTGACGCTGGAGGCGCTGCTGGCGGCAAATCCCGGCATCAAAAACCCAAATCTCATTTCCATCGGGCAGGAGGTGGCGATCCCGGGATGAAGGTGGAGCTGATCGGATATGACGGAAGGGTGTACACCATGCCCACGGTGCTGCGCTGGCGGCTTTTGCGGACCGGGCAGGTCCCCTGCGACGACCTGGAGGTCACCTGCGTCTACGACGGGACGCTGCTGGGCGTGATGCCGGAGATCTCACGGTTCCGGGCCACGGAAAACGGCGTCACCGCCCTTTCAGGGGTGGTGGACGAGTATGCCGCGGCGGCCACGGAGGAGGGCCTTCTCCTGACAGTGAGCGGCCGGGGGATGGCGGCGCTCTTGCTGGACAACGAGGCGGAGGCGGCCACCTACCAGGACACCACCACGGCAGAGATCCTCCGCAACCACGCCGCCCCCTACGGCATTGTCTGCCGCCGGGCCAGGGAGCTGGTCTGCGGCGGCAGCTACCAGGTGAAAAGCGGCAGCAGCCAGTGGAAGGCCCTCAGCGGCTTTACCCACTTTACCGGGGGCTTTGTCCCCTATTTCACGGCATCGGGGGAGCTGGTGGCGGAGCCCATGGCCCGCAGCGGGCAGCGGCTGGTGATCGACGGCGGCACGCCGGTGCTCCGCTGCACAAGGCGGGAAAAACGCTACGGCGTCCTCTCCGAGGTGCTGGTGAAGGACAAGACGAGGAAGACGGAGCAGCGGGTGGTGAACCGGCCCTTTCTAAACCGAGGCGGCTGTCGGCGGCAGGTGCTCTACACCCCGGGACGCAGCAGCTATGCCGCCATGCGGTATACGGGCAGCTACCAGATCGAGCAGTCCGCCCAGGGCAGCAGCCAAATCGAGGTCAAGCTGCCCGGGGCCCTGGCGGCAGAGCCGGGGGACTGGGTGGAGCTGTCCTACGGCCCACTGGGGCTCAGCGGCACATACGACGTGGTGTCGGCGGAGAGCCGGGGCGGACCGGAGGGGGCCACTACGACAATCATACTGGAGGAACCGTAGCATGTGGATCGGAAAAGAGATGGCAAGAGCCGGACAGAACCGGGAGGAGCAGGCCGGCGCCGACTTCGGCGTCACCACCATCGGCGGCGCCGCGGCGGCGGTGGAGACACGGGGGGAGGAGCGGGAGCTGCCGGTGTTCGGACCGGGGGGCTACTGCTGGCAGCCCCGGGCCGGGGACACGGTGCTGGTGATCAAGGGCGGCATGGGCGGGGAGGAGCGGTGCGTGGCCGCGGCAGAGCCGGCGGAGCCGCCGGATGGCATGAAACCGGGGGAGGTCTGCATCCGCAGCGAGGGGGCCTCCATCTTCCTCAGGGAGGACGGCACCATCACCATCAGCGGCGCAGTCAATGTGGCCGGATCGCTGACCCTCAACGGGGTGCCGGTGGCCGTGGTGACGGCCCAGGGCGGCGGGCAGATCCCGGCAGGCTAAAAGGAGGACGGCATGGAGCTGAAACTGAAAAACGGGGACTATCTCCCCGACGGATACGGCGGCATGATCCGCCTGGAGGGGGAGGAGGCGCTGCTGCAGAGGGTGCTGTTCCGCCTGACAGCCCGGCGGGGGGCGCTGCCCTTTCTCCCCGCCCTGGGCAGCCGCCTCTACCAGCTGGGGCGGGAGCGGCCGGCAGCCCGGCCGGCCGCGGCGCGGCAGTATGTGGCGGAGGCCCTGGCCCAGGAGCCGGTGAGCGTGACAGAGGTGACGCTGCGGGATGCCGGCGGCGGACGGCTGGAGGTGGCGGTGTTTCTGGAGAGCCAGGGCCAGACGCTGCAGGCGGCGGTGATATTATGAGGAGAACAGGATGCTGAAGGATATTGATACCATTTATGGGGAGATGCTGGAGGATTTTGCCCAGCGCTCCGGCTACCTCCCCAACACGGCCTGCGATCTGGCGGCCCGGCTCTACGCCGCCGCCGCCCAGGTCCAGGCCCTCTACGCCCAGGCGGAGTGGGTGCTAAACCAGAGCTTTCCCCAGACGGCCCAGGGGGAGTATCTGGACTTCCACGCGGAGACACGGGGCATCTCCCGCGCCCAGGCGGAGAAGGCCGCCGGGACGCTGCGCTTTTCCATCACCACCGCCGTGGGGCAGGACCTGGAGATCCCGGCGGGGACGGTGTGCATGAACGCCGGGGGCGTCCGCTTTCAGACCACCCAGGGGGCGGTGCTGGAGGCGGGGGAGCTGACAGTGGACGTGCCGGCGGAGGCCATGGAGAGCGGTGCGTCGGGTAACGTCTCCCCGGGAACAGTGGTGCTGATGGCGGTGCCGCCGGCGGGGATTGAGCGGTGTACCAACCCGGAGGCCTTTGCCGGCGGGACAGACGCGGAGAGCGACGAGGCGCTGCGGCAGAGGATCCTGGACAGCTACTGGCGGCTGCCCAACGGCGCCAACGCCGCCTACTACGAGCAGACGGCCATGGGCTACCCCGGCGTGGCGGCGGCCACGGCGGTGGGCCGGGCCAGGGGACTTGGCACGGTGGACGTGTATGTGGCCACGGCGGCTGGGGTCCCGGAGGAGGACCTGCTGGAGGAGATCGAGGCGGACCTGCAGAAAAAGCGGGAGATTGCCGTGGATCTCCAGGTGCTGGCGCCGGAGGAGGAGACGGTGAATATAACGGTGGCCATTCGGGCGGCCCAGGGCTATTCCTTCCAGACGGCCCAGGCCGCGGCAGACGCAGCGCTGCGGGGGTACTTCACCGGGGCGCTGCTGGGAAAGCCGGTGACGCTGGCGGCCCTGGGCAACCTCCTCTACGACCTGGAGAGCGTGGAGAACTACCACTTCACCGCGCCGGCGGCGGATGTGGCGGCGGAGGTGGGGAGCCTCCCGGTGCTGGGGACGCTGACCATCAGCGAAATGGAGGCGGACTGATATGGGATACGGCGACTACATCCGGGACCTTCTGCGGCCCCTGGGCGTCTATGACTTCACCCCCGGCGGCTACAGCCACAGCGAGACCGAGGCCCTGGGAGTGGGGTTTGACGGCTGTGCTGAGGCGGTGGACTACGCCGAGCAGGAGGGGATCCTCATGACGGCGGAGGGGGAGGGCCTGGAGCGGCGGGAGCGGCTTTTTGCCAAGCGGCCGGTGCAGGTGAGCCCGGCCCTCCGCCGCGCGGCCATCCTGGCCCTTCTGCAGGTCAGCGGCGACAGCTTTACCCTCGCCGACATCAACCGCACCATCAGCGGCTGCGGCATCAAGGCCGAGGCACAGGAGACGGGGGAGTATGGCCGCATCCGGGTGATCTTCCCCGACGTCCCCGGCGTGCCGGAGGGCTTTGAACAGATCCGGAGCGTCATCCTGGACCTGATCCCCTGCCACCTGGAGACGGAGTTTTACTTCCGCTACATTACCTGGGAGGAGTGCGAGGCGCAGCTGTTCACCTGGCAGATGGTGGAGGACGGTCAGCACACCTGGTACAGCTTTGAGCTGGCGGTGTGAGAGAACGCCGGAGGGAGCGGCGGCATAAGCTGATAAGGGGCGGGAGCCCCCTTTCAAAAGAGGAGGAGAGAGATATGCTGAACAGCAGGGATATCAACCTTCTGCGCTGGGATGTTGCGGAAAACTGCCGGAGGTGGCTGGAGCGGTGCAGAGCTGCGGGGCTGGAGGTTCTTGTGACCAACACGGTGCGGGACGAGGAATACCAGGCCTATCTCTACGCCCAGGGCCGCACCCGGCCCGGCAGCATCGTTACCAACAGTGCCGTCCCCACCTATCACGCCGATCATGCGGGGCTGGCCTTCGATTTCTGCCAGAATATCAGGGGACAGGAGTACAGCGATAAGGCGTTTTTCCACAGCGCCGCAGCCCTTGCCAAGGAGATGGGCTTTTCCTGGGGCGGGGACTGGCAAAGCTTTCCCGACCTGCCCCATCTCCAGTGGGACAGCGGCGGGCGGTGGACCAACGGGCAGATCCTCCGGCGGGAGTACCCGCCGGCGATGCCCCTTTTCGAGGAGGAGACCATGACACAGGAGACCTTCAACCAGATGATGGAGACCTATCTCGCCCAGCGGGGGGAGGAGTCCCCCGCCGCCTGGAGCGCCGAGGCGCGGCAGTGGGCGGAGAAACAGGGCATCTTTGCCGGGGACGGAGACGGCACCATGCGCTACCGGGCCTTTGTCACCCGGGAGGAGGCGGCGGTGCTGCTGCAGCGGCTGTGCCGCCTGCTCCAGAGCTAGCGCTGCAGCAATTTTCCCGGGCAGGACGGCGGGGCGGTTTTTAAAACCGACCCGCCGTTTTTCCCTGCCCGAAACTTTGGAAAAAAGGAATTGTATTTTTGTCCCGTTTGGTGTAAAATAGCTCCATCAGTCAAAGAAAAAGGAGGAGCCCTCTATGAAAGTTGCACGTCTGGTGCTGAAGATCGTCGGCGCCGCCCTGGCGATGGCCGCATTTACCTGCCTTATCATTGCCTTCTGGGACAAGCTGACTGGCTGCCTGTCCTGTTTCAAAGGCGATCCCCACAGCGACGACTATGACGACGAGGTTCTCTACGAGTAAGTAGACCGGAATATGGAAAGAAAAGGCTGCCTGTCGTTACGGGCAGCCTTTCTTACAGCGCTTGCAGCGGGGGAGGCGGGCTATGGCGGATCTGCAGACAGATGTGCGCTATATCAAGGGAATCGGGGAGCAGCGGGCCAGGGCGCTGGGCCGCCTTGGCATCCGCACCCTGGGGGACCTGATCGCCTACTTTCCCCGGGGCTATGAGGACCGGCGGGAGACGCGGACCATCGCCCAGCTCCAGGACGGGGAGACCGCCTGCGTGGAGGCCATGGCCGCCGCCGCGCCCACCCTCAGCCGCATCCGGCGGGGGCTGGAGCTGGTAAAGCTCCGGGCGGTGGACGCCACCGGGGCGCTGGACATCACCTTTTTTAACCAGGCCTACCTCCGGGATCAGATCCAGGCGGGGGAGAGCTATGTGTTCTACGGAAGGGCGGAGATGCGGGGCCGGCGGCGGGTCATGACAAATCCTCTGGTGGAGCGGGCGGGGGCCGGAACGCTGACCGGGCGCATTGTCCCGGTCTATCCGCTCACCGCCGGGGTGAGCCAGAGCCTCCTGATCAAGGCGGTGGAGCAGGGGCTTGCCGCCTGCCGGGATCTTCTGGCGGACCCCCTGCCGGACGAGGTGCGCCGCAGCCACGGCCTGTGCCACATCAGCTACGCCTACGACGAGATCCACTTCCCGGAGGGGGAGGAGGCCCTGGCCATCGCCCGGCGGCGGCTGGTGTTTGAGGAGCTGTTCCTTCTCTCGGCGGGGCTGCAGCAGCTGCGGGGCCGCAGGGCCGCGGTGGAGACGGACCCCTTCCGGGACACGGATCTTTCCCCCTTCCTGGCACGGCTGCCCTTTTCTCTCACCGGCGCCCAGCGCCGGGCCGTGGAGAACATCACCGGGGATCTGGTTTCCGGCCGGGTGATGAACCGGCTGATTGAGGGGGATGTGGGCTCGGGAAAGACCATGGTGGCTGCTGCCGCCATTTATCTGGCGGTGAAAAACGGACGGCAGGCGGCGCTGATGGCCCCCACCTCCATCCTGGCCGAGCAGCACTACGCCGGCCTCGCCCCGCTGCTGGAGGGGATGGGCGTCCGCTGCGGCCTTCTCACCGGCGCGCTCCCCGCCGCCGCCCGCCGCGTCCTGATGGAGCGCCTGGGGCGGGGGGAGGTGGATCTCCTCATCGGCACCCACGCCCTTCTGAGCGGCGATGTGGCCTTCCCGCGCCTGGGCCTTGTGGTGACAGATGAGCAGCACCGCTTTGGCGTGGGACAGCGCTCGGCCCTCTCCGACAAGGGGCGGGCGGGGGAGGCGCCGCCCCACCTGCTGGTGATGTCGGCCACCCCCATCCCCAGGACCCTGGCCCTGATCCTCTACGGGGATCTGGATGTGTCGGTGATGGATGAGCTGCCCCCCGGGCGGCAGCATATCAGCACCTACGCCGTCTCCGGCAGCTACCGGAAACGGATCTACGCCTTTCTGGACAAGGAGATCGCCCAGGGGCGGCAGGCCTATGTGGTCTGCCCCATGGTGGAGCGGGACGACCAGATGCCCGACGAGCGCAAGGCGGCCACCGAGTATGCCGCGGCGCTGCAGCAGGCCCTGCCCCACCGGCGCATCGCCCTGCTCCACGGGCGGATGAAACCAAAGGAGAAGGAGCGGGTGATGGGGGCGTTTGCCGCCGGGGAATTTGACATCCTGGTGTCCACCACGGTGGTGGAGGTGGGGATGGACGT
>CAJFPI010000023.1 GCA_904398675.1 uncultured Oscillospiraceae bacterium | reverse complement strand
CCAGGCCCGCAAGGTCGATGACTGTCTCCCCATCCCGCTCCGTCAGGGGGAGCCACGCCTCGTCCCCCACATCGCCGTCCAGCACCGGGGCCTCCGGGGGAAGCAGATCCCCCTCCGGATCATAGTCCGTGCCTGACTGCCAAAATGCGTCATAGAGGAAGAACCGGCTGCCCGGCGCAAGCTCCGCCCGGAGCGTTTCCAGAGCAGCTGCGGAATTCAGGATGCCCCGCTCCGCCGAGAGCAGCGCGTACACCTCTGTCCCCGGCTCCAGGGCGCCGTGGAGATCCTCCACGGCGATCCCCCGCACCAGCAGCCCCTCCAGGCCATCCCACGGAGAGGGCAGAACCTCCGCCGTCTCGATCAGGGGGAGCGCCGAGCACTCCCGTTGGGGAAACGTCACCGGCGGCGCCACGCTGTTGTCTGCGCCGTCGGGCGGCGCGGGCTCGCTCCAGAGAACCAGCAGGCCCAGTGCCAGCAGCGCCGCCAAAACGGCCAGGAATTTCCGAACCTTCTCCCGCACAGCACGTCCCCCTTTTCCGGTTCAGCCCAGCCGGCCCAGAAAGCCCTCCAGATTGCGGCAGAACACCTTCTCCAGCCCCGGCTCCTTCCAGCCCCGCCGCTCCAGGGCCGCCCACAGGTTTGGCACATCCTCCGCGCCGGAGAGGTCGGCGGGCACATCCGCCCCGTCGAAGTCGGAGCCCAGGCCCACGCAGTCCTCCCCGCCCAGGGAGAGGAAGTGCTCCAGGTGGTCCGCCGCGGTCTCCGCCGCGGCGTTCTCCCCCAGGAATTCCGTATAAAAGTTGATGCCGATGTAGCCGTTCGCCTCGATCAGAGCCCGGGCCATGTCGTCGGTCAGGTTCCGCCGGTGTGGGCAAAGGGCGCGGCTGTCGGAGTGGCTGGCCAGCACCGGCCCGTCCAGCATGTCCATCAAATCCCAGAAGCCCCGGTCGCTGAGGTGGGACACGTCGATGGCGAGCCCCAGCTCCCAGCAGGAGCGCACAAAGGCCCGGCCCGCGTCCGTCAGGCCCTCCCCGGTGGCGCAGGAGCCGCTGAGGGCGTTGGGGTGGTTCCAGGTCAGGTTCACCCACCTGAGGCCCCAGCCCTTCAGCTCTTCCAGGCGCGCCGCGTCGCAGTTCACCAGCTCCGCCCCCTCCAGGGACAAAGCGCAGCGCCCCATGATGTCCGGATGGGCCGCCCGGGCGGCCTGGAACAGTTCCGCCTGGGCCTTCACCTGGTCCCACCGCGCCTGGGGCGGAACCTTTTCACTGTCCAGGAAAATGGCAAACACCTGCCCCACAGGGTCAAAGGCGGACAGGCGCTTCAAATCCAGCTGTCCGGGATTCTCCCACAGGTCCCAGCCCTGTTCGATGCAGCGGCTGAGGGTGTCGCAGTGGGCGTCAAAATATGGTATATGCTGCACAAAATCACCTCAAAAAGCGTTTTTGATATAGTCTATGCGGGCCCTCCGCCCGGCTTTCAGATAGACCTCTGCCACGTCGAACCGGGCCGGGCAGTCCAGCCCCTGCTCCGAGAGGTACAGCGCCGCGGCGGCCCGGAGCTTCTCCTGCTTCTTCGCCGTGACATACTCCCGCGGAAGGCCCATATCCCAGCTGGTCCGGGCCTTCACCTCCACGAAGCAGAGGACATCGGCATCCCAGGCGATGAGGTCGATCTCCCCGAAGCGACAGCGGTAGTTCCGCGCTGTGAGCCGCATCCCCCGCCGCTCCAGGTAGGCCGCCGCCAGGTTTTCGCCCAGGCGGCCCGTCCCTCCGCTTGTGCTCATCTCCGCGCCTCCCACTTTTTAAGAAAGCTTCTCCGGTGGGCCGGACAGGGGCCATAGGTATCCAGCATCTGGTAGTGGAGCTTGGTGCCGTACCCCTTGTGCCGGGCGAAGCCGTACTGGGGATACTGCCGGTCCAGCTCCTCCATGTACCGGTCCCGGCTGACCTTGGCCAAAATCGAGGCCGCGGCAATAGAGGCGCTCAGGCTGTCCCCCTTCACGATCAGGCGGTGGGGGAGCGCAATGGCGCAGCGGCTGCCGTGATCCCGGTTGCCGTCGATGAGGGCAAAGTCCGCCGCCGGTGACAGGCCCGCGATGGCCCGCTCCATGGCCAGCATCCGGGCGTTGAGGATATCCAGTTCATCAATCTCCTCCGCGGAGACAGACGCCACGCTCCAGGCCACCGCCTGCTCCCGGATGGCGTCAAAGAGGACGTCCCGGCGCCTGGGCGTCACCTGCTTGGAGTCGTTCAAATAGGGCAGCTCCAGCCCCAGAGGCAATATCACCGCCCCGGCGTACACGGGGCCTGCCAGGGGGCCGGCCCCGGCCTCGTCCGCGCCGCAGACGGCGGCGGATCCCGCCGCCAGGGCCTCCCGCTCATATGTATAGAAGTCCACGGGCATACTCCCCCTCTACCGTTTATCTCGGCCGCGGATCAGCAGCACCGCGCCCCAGACGCCGCCCAGAAGCAGCACCTCCAGGACGCCCAGCAGATGGATGCCGTATTCCCAGGAAAAGTCCCGCGTCAGGGCGAGCAGATGGTTGACCCCCAGGCAGAGGCACAGCACCGCAGACTGAAGGGTCATCAGCCGCAGCAGCCCCTCGCTCTGTTTCAGGACCGCCGCGAGAATGGCCGCTATGAGCCCCACATTCCACAGGGCGATCTCCCGCTGCCAGCCGGGGGCCGTTCCCCAGCTGGT
>CAJFPI010000022.1 GCA_904398675.1 uncultured Oscillospiraceae bacterium | reverse complement strand
TAGCAAAAAGCTATCCCCTGGACCGCATCTACGAGGAGATAGCTTTTCTGGGATATTACCTGCACTGGGGCTATGAGGAGCTGATGGCCATGGAGCACCGGGAGCGCCTGCGCTTTTGCAGGGAGGTCTCCCGCATCAATGACCAGATGAACCAGGAGACCCAGGGCAAGAATATCTTCGACGTATTTTAAGAAGGAAGGGAATGCCGGATGGACGTGCCGTTTTTTATTACCCGCAGCAGCCACTATGACCCCATTGTGGCGGTGCGTTTCATCGTTTTGTTCAATGCGGTGACACTGGGATTCCAGAGTGTCTCCGGCATCGGCACCCAGCGCTCGGTGGATTTTATCAGCGAGGGCGGGCGCAACGACTACCCCATATTGCTTCCCAAGCCCCAGTCGGAGCCCCACCGCCTGACCTTCAAGCGGGGCTATCAGATGCGGAAACTGAGCATTACTGGCCTGCTGGCGGGCTATATGGGCAGCCAGGCCATTGAGGCCCAGAAGGCCCTGGGCCTGATTTTGGTGCTGGATGAGAGCCAGAGCATCAAGGCCATCTACTCCTTTATCTCTCAGGGAGTGGTGGAGTGGGAGGTCAGCGACCTGGACGCCACCCGCTCCACGCCGCTGATCGAGACGTTCACCATTACCCACAGGGGACTGAAGAATATCCCGGTCCCATCGCTGTTTTAAGACAGAGCGGAAAAGAGAGGGGGTGGCGGTATTTCCATCGGAGGCTTTCGACCGGTAACCGGCGTGATCGGCATAGGGATCGGACAGTTTACCCTGCCTGGAGACAACGCCGGCTTTTGTGCTGCCATCCTGGCGAAAAACAACGGGGGCGCCGGAGCGCCGCTGCGGCTGGAGTCGCTGCGGTATATGCGCCCCGCAGCCGAACAGCAGGGGGAGAGAGCTGCCCAGCAGCCGCTGGTGGTGAATCTCCTGATGCAGCTGCGGGCCTACCATGATGAAAACAATGCCTTCCTGCGAAACCAGGTTTCCCTGAATCTGCAGCTGACCAACCAGCTGCGGCAGGCACTGTCTGCCTCCAGCGGCCCGGTGCGTGCCCGTGCGGGAGAGATCGAACGGGCTGTCCGGAGCAATCTCTACCGGGACGGCGAATTTAAACGGGCGCTGGAGAGCCTGGCGCGGGAATTAAAAAAAAACGACAATAGGACCCCGGAGTTGACGGTACGACTTCCCGGTCCCGGCACAGCGGCCGCCGCGGCCCGCGGGCAGTCTGCCCCGCAGCCGCCTGGCGCTGCAGCTGGGACCCGGCCACAGGCGACGCCGGTCCTCCGGGCGTCTGTGTTTCCCGGGGAGTTGTCCCGGACGGCGGAAAGGGGCCGTTTTATGCCGCCTCCCGGCGAGGGGGGCGGGCCGGCCCGGGCCGATGGAGAGACGATTCACCGCGTCCCCCGTTCGCCGGCTGACGCTGGCGGAGGGCCTGTGCCCTCCGGCACAGCAGGGAAGGGACGGAAAAAGAACGCCCCCGCTCAGGGGGAGATGCCCCCTCAGCGGAAGAAACAGGGAGGGGCGTCCAGCCGATCCGGCGCAGCCGGACGGGATGGGACGCCCGGAAAAAAAGAAGAACGAAAAAAAACAGAGGGGCGTGCGCAGAGCCGGGAGCCTGAAAAAATCCGGGCGGACACCACCCGGAAAGGGACAGCCCCCGCCCCGCGGCCGGACGAAAGCCGGCTTGCAGCAGCGGCCCGGACCGGCGGAAATGGGCCGGCGTCTGGAGGACATGAGGGCCGGCCGGCGGCAGGAAACGTGCATGTCGGGCAGGCTGCCCCTCCGGCTCCGGCCGATGGCGGGCTTGTCACCGCTGTGTTATACCGTGCGGCGGGCGAGACCGGAGGAGCTTTGGCGAGGCAGCCCTTTGCATCCCCGTCAGGACGGGGTTCTGCAGGGATCTTTGCAGCGCGGATATGGGAGAGTTGGCAAAACTGGAGGGGAAACCGTGTTTCCGGCGCGTGGATGCCGGACAAGGGAAACTCCTTTCCTATTGCCGGTCTCTGGACGGGAGCGGCGTTTGAAACAGGCTTTCCGCCGGCATCGGCGGCGCTGCGCTCCGCATCCAGCGGTATGGCTCGTTCCGAAAGCCGCCCGGGAGACGGAGAGGCGCTGCCGCGCGGGGTGCTTTTGCCCCTGAGCCTGCGTATCTCACCGGCAGGAGGGCTGTTTTCCCGTACCGCCACGCCTTTTGCGGCCGCAGATTTTGGGGGGACCGGGCAGGCGGCCTTTCCTCCGCGGCACGGGCTCCCTTTAACAGGGAGGTCACGTCCCGGCGTTTCGGCGGGGACGCTGTTCCGCACCGCCGCGGCCCCCGGCACACGGCTCAATGGGACGGGGCTGGCAGAGGCCGGCGCAGGGACCGCTGCGCACCTCCTGAGGACGGAAACGCCCCCCAGCGGAACAGCACAGACTGTACGGGGCCGGATAGCGTCGCTGCCCGGGGAAACGGCGAGGCCTTCGCCCCGGCGGACGCCGGATGGCGGGGCGGTATTGACAGCGCGGTTTCCGCGTACCGTTTCCTACGAAACGCCAGACGGAGGCGTTACACATTTTCCTGCGAAAATCATGCCGGTCTTCCCCCTGGCAGAGGCCGGTTCCGGATGGGCGGAGGGAAACGGAGCGGCCTTTCCTCCGCTGGGATGGAGGCTGCCGGGCAGTGTGTCGGCTGCGCAGAAAGCAGAGCAGAGCGCCCGCATGCCTCTGATCCAGCCATGGCTGGGACGGGCGGAGGCGGGCGTCCGCAGCCGGCCGCAGACCTTGCTCCGGCGCTCCGTGGGCGCATCGGGGGCTTGGCAGGCGGCAGCACCTTCCGCCTTCGCTGCGGGGCGCAGCGCAGAGGGCCGGCATATGGCTTTGCCGGTGCTGCGCCGCAGCCCCCTGACCGGCGGCGCAGGCCGCACCGGTACGGCCCTCCGCCAGGCAGGCGCAGCGCCTGGAAGGGATCCAGCTGCACAGCAGATATCAGCGGGCTTTCCTGGGCCTGGCCGGGCCGCGTTTCCCCGGCGGGCCTGGGGAACGGTGCCGGTATCCGGCGCAGGGCAGCTGCCGCGGCAGGCAGACTTACATATTCTGCGCCCGGCGGGGCGCGCAGGCGGCATGCCCGAGGCGGGAGTGTCCCCGCAGCCCGGCGGGGAGCCGGTGCCCCCGACCATCCGCCTGATGCGGAGCCCGCTGCTCCGGCCAGCCGGCCGGATATCCGGCCGAGGCGCGGCAGAGGGCGGCGCATGGACGGCCGGAGGCGGTTTCCCGGCGCCGGTTCCTGCGCAGAGCGCCCGGCCTTTCGACAGGGGGGCTGCAGCTGGCAGGGGGAACAGAGACGAGCAAAACAGACCTTTACGGCAGGAGCAGCCCGCCCGCGCGGCGGTGATCCACCGCCAGCCTGTGCGGCAAAGCAGCACAGGTAAGGCAGAACGGGGCGGGGACAGCAGCGGCGAGGAGGTCCTGAAGGCCCAGACGGTGAGCCCCGCCCAGGCGGCGGCGCTGAGCACGGCCTACTCCTACGGCGTGGATCCGTCCCGCGGCGGCGCTGCGGCGGCGCCGATCACCCGGGAGCAGGAGACGCGCATCGCGGAGCTGGTTTTGGAGGATCTCAATTACAACCGCATGGCCGCCGAGGTGCTGGACCGGGTGGAGCGGCGGCTGCGGGCGGAGCGAAGAAAATTCGGACGGTGAAGGAGGGGTGAGGGATGAGCCTCTTGGGCGGGCGGTTTGGAACGGTGGATAAGGCCGCCTTCCTCATCGGAAAAAAGCAAAAGGACGACGGAACCTGGGAGTATGAGAAACCGGTGGAGGTGCTCATCAACCCCGCCACGCTGCGTATCGGCGCGACAACCCAGGTGAAAAAGGATGAGGGCGTGGCCAACGAGAAGACGCCCGCCACCGCCGCGGCAGACGGGAAGATCACCCCCAAGGGCGTGACGGAGCAGCAGGTGGATATGACGCTGATCTTCAGCCTTGTGGACGAGTATAACGCCAAGACACAGGGGGCGGAATTTAAGGCCCTGGTGACGGCGGCCACCAGCGTGGTGTCCAGCTTGATCGACGGTGAGAGCTTTGGAGACGCGGCGGAGGATGCCCTGACGGAGCTCATCAAAAATACGGACTTCACCAGTCTCAGCCTTTTCAACAAGAAACTTTGCTGCTACAGCCCGCTGCTCGACGCCTCTCACAAGCAGGTGCCGGTAGTGTTCTACTGGGGCAATATGGTCTACTCCGGAATCATCACCAAGTTCCAGACTACCTTCAACTACTTCTCCAGCCAGGGGGCGCCCCTGGGGGCAGAGGTGGCACTGACTATGCTTACCACTGCAAGGGACGAGATGGAAAAGCTCAGCGTTTCCACCCAGCAGCTGCTGGGCCTTGTGGAGGAAGGGGGACGGCTCCTCCGGCAGCTGCCCGGTATATAAACGACAGGAGAGGAGGCGGGCGCTGTGACCCTCAGCGACGCGGAAAAACGGTATAATGGCTTTGAGCGCCCGGTGGCCTACTTCAAGATCAACGATGCCCAGCTCTCCGGCGAGTCCCTGATCTACCACGACATCCAGGTGACGCTGTCCTCCGGCATGGAGGCCAGCGACTGCACCGCAGAGATCGTGGGGCAGTACTCCCGGTTTGAGGAGGGGGGGCTGAAGCTGGACGCGGCGCTGTCCAAGATCACCCTGGGCGCCAAGCTGGAGGTGTTTCTGGGCTACGGCAAGGCGGATAAGGCCGAGTCGGTGTTTGTGGGCTATATCTCCTCCATCGAGATGGATCTCCAGGGGGAGACCACTGCCATGATCGTCACTGCCATGGACTGCAAGCAGTTTATGATGAACAGCTTTCGCTCCCTGCGGAAGAAGGATATCAAAAAATATTCCGAGGCAGTCAGCGACGTGCTGAAAAACTACAGCGCCGTCTATACCGGCACGGAGGTGGAGGCCTCGGAGAATATCCTGGCTCCCATCGAGCAGCACAACCAGAGCGACTACGACTTTGTGGTCTCCCTGGCCAAGCGGCTCAACTACCTGTTCTATGTGGTGGCAGGGAAGGTGTACTTTGTCAGCTACAAGAAATACACCAACAGCGTGCTCACCGTGGAGCCGGGGGCCAACCTCTACCGGCTGCGCCGGGAGGTGAGCCTCGCCAACCAGGTAAAATCCGTGACCGTGCGCAGCCACAACGTGGAGGACGCGGACAAGCCCTTTGAGTCCAAGGCCACCGCCGTGTCGGCGGTGGGCGGCGGCAGCAAGGCCGGGGCGGAGAGCACAAAGCTCATCAACGCCACCATGGAGAAGGTGGTGGTGGACAACGCGGTGCGCTCCGAGGCGGAGGCCAAGTCCCGGGCGGCGGCGCTGATGAACGAGCTGTCCATGGGCTTTCTCACCGGCAGCATGGAGCTCCCCGGCCTTCCGCCGGTGATCCCCGGGCGGATGGTGACGGTGGACAAGGTCAACGACGACTTCAACCGGGACTACTTTATCACCAAGGTGGTCCACCATATGGACAAGGACGGATTCCAGACCACCGTCTACTTCGCAGGCAACAAGGTGTAGGGGAGGCGGAGATTTCGTGAGCATATTTGAAATGCTGGCCCAGGAGCCCCAGGAGCACGTCTACTGCGGCATCACCGTGGGCATTGTGACGGACATCAAGGACCCGGACAAGAAAAACCGGGTGAAGGTCCGCCTCCTCAACCGCTCCGATTCCACCCAGGAGACAGACTTCATCCGGGTGATGACCCCCATGTCCGGAAAGGAATACGGCATGTTTTTCCTGCCGGAGGTGGGGGACGAGGTGCTGGTGGGCTTTGTGGACGGGGACTATACAGACCCTTACGTGCTGGGGAGCCTCTGGAATACCAAGGCGCCGGCGCCGGTGACGGTGCAGGACGGGAAAAATGAGCTGCGGGTCATCCAGTCCAAGACCAAGCACAAGCTGGAGTTCAACGACGGGGAGGAGAAACCGGGGCTGACCCTTTCCACGGCCCAGGAGAACCGTCTCGCCGTGGACGACAAGGAGAAGAGCATCACCCTTACCGACAAGGCGGGGGAGAACTACCTCAAAATCGATATCAACGGGGGGACTGTGACGGTGGAGGCCAAGACCAAGCTGGTGCTCAAGTGCGGCGGCGCGTCCATCGAGCTGGACGGCAGCGGCAACGCCGTCACCATCAAGACCTCCGGGAATATCACCA
Organism: uncultured Oscillospiraceae bacterium; assembly: GCA_904398675.1. Taxonomy (GTDB): domain Bacteria; phylum Bacillota; class Clostridia; order Oscillospirales; family Oscillospiraceae; genus CAJFPI01. The sequence continues at coordinate 15,021 of CAJFPI010000022.1, read as the reverse complement.
TTGACGGCCAGCAGGTGGATGTGTCCGGCAAGAGCGCTGTAAACGCGAAGGCCAGCGGCCAGCTGAACCTGGAGGCCAGCGGCGTGGCCAGCCTGAAGGGCGCCATGGTGAAGGTGAACTGAGGAGAGGAGGAGAGTCAGGATGGCAAAGCTGAGCGGCTGGGCCTTCCCGGTGGAGGTGGACGACGCCACCGGGCGGATCCGCATGGTGGAGGACAACGAGTGCGTGCGCCAGGACATCCAGCTGATCCTCCAGACGGACCGGGGAGAGCGGAAGATGCGCCCCAACTTCGGCGCAGGGCTGAACCGGTTCATGTTCCAGAATGTGGACCTGGTGCTGGTCAACCGCATGTCGGAGGCCATGGCCCAGAGCATCCGCATGTGGGAGGAGCACATCCGGGGGGCCAATGTGGGCGTGATGCAGTCCCCGGACAACAGCGCGGCGGTGCTGGTCAATGTGGAATATATCACGGATATCAGCCCCACCCAGCGACAGGAGATCCGGGAGGAGCTGGAGCTGAACCGGGGCGGACGCTAAAAGGCGGGGAGGGAAAAGGGCGTGTACACACCAAAGCTGGACCGGCGGGACCGGCACGATATCCTGGAGCAGCTGCGGGCGCTGGCGGCCAGCTATGTGCCGGAGTGGCGCTGGGACGACCGGGAGCCGGACGTGGGCGTGATTCTGGCCCACCTCTATGCCGCCATGATGGAGAATACCATCAGCAAATATAACCGCTCCATGTACAACCACTATCTCTCCTTCCTCAACATGCTGGGCACCCGCCTGCTGCCCCCCGCCCCGGCGGAGGGGATGATCTCCATGGGGGTGACGGCGGGCAGCGATGGGGTGTACGTGGACCGGGGGACAGTGGTCTACGCCGCGGCGGACACGGAGTCCGGCCGGGTGTTCTATGAGACCACCGAGGCGGTGCAGGCCCTGGACACGGAGATCGACAGCATCTTCTTCACCAGCGCCGACCGGGACACCATTGTCCGCGCCTATGACCGGGGCGGGGAGAACGCTCCGGTGCAGCTGTTCGGCTTTGACGCCTATCCCCAGCTGCAGCGGCATGTTCTCTATTTTCGCGACGACGCGGTGTTCTACACCAAGGACCGGACGGATCTGACGGTAAATCTCCTCCACAGCCGCTCGGCAAAGCAGAGCCGGGTGCTGCTGGAGACCTTCTCCGACAGCGCCACGGTAGCCTGGGAGTACTACGACGGGGAGCAGTGGCGGGAGATGGACCGGGTGCTCCCCACCCAGACGGGGGTGCGCCTGCTGGGGGACCGGGGCAGCCATCCCCTGGAGACGGAGCAGGAGGGGGCCATGGGCCTTCTCCGCTGCCGGGTGAAACGGATTCCCGAGGGGGGGATCTCCCTGACGGATGTGAGCTGGACGGCCCAGGGGGCCGGCCTTAAGCCGGACGCCCTCTCCAGCGACACGGTGGAGCTGAAGGAGGAGAACTTCTCCCCCTTCGGGGATGTACTCAGCATCTTCACCGCCTTCAATATCGCCAACCGGGAGGCCTTCTCCAAGGCCGGCGCGGTGATCGACATCGACTTTACCATGGACTACTTCAAGGTCCCCATCGAGCAGGCCGGCAACGTGGCGGACCTGACCCAGTACCGCAGCATCATGACAAAGGAGGACTTTGCCACCGTCCGGGAGCGGGACGTGCGCATCGAGCGGGTGCTGTGGGAGTACTGGAACGGGATCGGCTGGGCCCGCCTCTTCCCCAACGGGGATTATGAGGACTTCTTTACCCCCGGCGAAGCGGGGGGCGGAAAGATGCGCCTCACCTTCCGCTGCCCGGCGGATCTGGAGGAGCTGGTGCTGGGGGCGTCCCGGGGGCTCTTCATCCGGGCGCGGATCGACAAGCTCTCCTATATGCTCTCCACCGCCGGGAACTACATCGCCCCCTTTGTCCGGCAGATGGAGCTGAGCTACCACTACGAGGGCGAGGCGGCGGCCTGCCGGGAGATCGGCGTGGAATCCAATGTGGAGCTGCGCCGTCGCCCCCTGCCCGACAGCGGGCAGGAGCCGCTGGTGACGGCCAGCCTCTGCCCGGACCCGGCCATGTACCTCTGCTTTACCGGCCCTCTCAAGGGCGGGCCGCTGCGGATCTTCTGGGACATCCAGGAGGGGGTCTTCCCCGATCCCCCCTCCCTGCGCTGGGAGTACTACGGCGTGACGGCGGGCGGCGAGCCGGGCTGGAAGAGCATCGAGGTCATGGACCTGACAGAGAATCTGACCCGCAGCGCCATGGTGACGCTGGTGGGAAAGCCGGATTTTGTCCCCGCCCGGTTCTTCGGCGCGGAGGGGTACTTTATCCGCCTGGTGGATGCCGACGGACGCTACGACAGCGCCGACGGCCGGCAGAACCCGGTGGTCCGGGGCGTGTGGCCCAACACGGTGCCGGTGGTCCAGCTGGAGCGGCGGCTGCCGGAGTACTTCTACATCGCCCGGGGCGAGCGGAACAAGCGCTGCAGCCTCACCGCGGCCAACCTGGCCCAGGTGGAGGTATGGGTGAATGAGCACGGCAGCCTCTCGGTGAAGGAGGAGGAGCAGTTTCTCCAGGACCCGGCCGTTCGGGTGGAGCGCAGCGCCGAGGGGGCGGTAACGGAGATCTGGATCCCCTGGCGGGAGGTGAGCCGCCTGGAGGCGGCGGACGGGGACGAGCGGGTCTATCTTGTGGACTACGCCGAAGGGGCCGTGGTTTTCGGCGACGGCCACCACGGCCGCATCCCCCCCGACAGCGCCCAGGAGACCATCATGGTGCGCTATGTGGTCTGCGACGGGGCCTATGGAAACATCCCGCCCCAGTCGATTCTGGGCTTTGCCTCCCGGCCGGCTGGAATCACCTGGGTCACCAACCGCAAGCGCATCAGCGGCGGCTCCGACCGGGAGACCATCGACCAGGCCGCCCGCCGCTGCGCCGGCGAGCTTTTGGGCATGGACCGGATCGTGACGCTGGAGGATGTGCAGCGGGCGGTGCTGGCCTCCAACCGCAGCATCTGCCGGGTGAAGTGCGCGGCCCATGTGGACCGGTACAACCGCCCGGCGGAGGGCAGGCTGGCGGTGGCGGTGCTGCTGCGGGAGTACCGCCAGGGCGGGGAGCTGTTTGACGCGGTGGTCCGCCCGGCCCGGCACCTGCTGGCGGAAAAGGCCTCCATGCTCCTGGCGGGAACAGACAAGGTGGATCTCTTCGAGGTGCGCTATGTGGAGTTCTTCGTGGCGGTGGACGCAGTGATCGAGGACTATAACCTCTACCATGAGGTCCACCAGGCCATCAGCCGCCGACTGGCGGAGTTTCTCGATCCCATTACCGGCAACTTCAACGGCCAGGGCTGGGAGATCGGGCAGCTGCCCGGGCGGGAGCTGATCTACAACAGCATCAAAACCATTCCGAATATCAAGTGGATCCGCGGGCTGCACCTGTTCACCTATGTGGTGACGGAGAAGGGGCGGCAGGCCGTGGAGTTTGGAGAGGTCCGGAAGGACCCGTTTACCGTCCCCATCTGCGGGGAGCCGGAGATCAATTTGACCGTGGAGCAGCGGCGGGGGTGATTGCTTGCTGAAACTGGAACCACTCAATGACCAGACCTTTGACGATATTGTGGATACGGCGGTGAAGAGCATCGCCCGGTTTGACACGGACTGGAACAATCTCCAGGCCGCCGACCCCGGCATGACCCTGGTGGACCTCTTCGCCTGGCTGAAGGCCATTCAGCACGAGTACATGTCCGTCATCCTGCCGGAGAGCCAGCGGCGGTTTCTGGAGCTTTTGGACATCCGCCAGCGGCAGGCCAGGGGCTCCCGGACCCTGCTCCAGCTTGCCGGCGCCCGGGCCGACACCCCCATCCCCGCCCAGACCAAGTGGCTGGCCGGGGAGATGGTCTTTGAAAACCGGGAGCCGGCCACCGCCTTTGCCGCCTCCCTCACCGGCGTCCTCTTCCGGGGCGGCGGGCAGGAGATCGCGGTGGACGCGGCGTCCCTGGGCGGGGGGAGGAGCTTTCCGGTGTTCCCCGGCCTGGGGCCGGAGCCGGAGCGGAACCCCCATGCGGAGATGGTGCTGACCTTTGACGCGCCCCTTCCCCCAAACCGGCCCTTCTCCCTCTACTTCGGCGTGGCCGGCAGCGAGAGGAGAACGGCGGTGGGGGAGGAGCCCTTCGTCCCCCTGGCGGAGGTGGCCTGGGAGGTGTGGACGGCGGCGGGCTGGGCCGAGGTCCGGCTGATGCGGGACGATACCCACGCTTTCCTCTTTTCCGGCGCGGTGACGCTGTGCCACAGCGCCGCCATGGCCGAGGGGGAGAGAGGCTTTGCCCTCCGCGCCCGGCTGGTGCGGGACGACTATGACCTGCCGCCCCGCATCCACACGGCGGTATTCAACGTGCTGGAGGTGTTCCAGCAGGACACCCTGGTCCGGCGGGATCTCTTCTCCCACACGGCGCGGCTGGAGCTGACAAGCGAGCTGGGCCTCACAGGCGGCTGCCGGGTCTTTCTGGCGGAGGAGGGGGGCTGGCGGGAGACGGAGGACTACCGCCTGGAATCCCTCCCGGCGGAGGGAAAGGCCGTGGTCCATCTGCCCCAGGCGGCGGAGGAGGCCATGGTGGTTTCCTATGATAAAAGCCGCCTTTCGGATATCATACTGGGCAGCGGCACCGGCTTTTCCGGCCAGGAGTTTCCCTTTGCCGTCCGGGACGTGCAGCCGGGGAGCCTGGAGATCCTGGTGGGCTGGCCGGAGGGGGAGGGGACCCTCTTCGAGCTGTGGCAGCGGCGGGACGACTTCTATGCCTCCTCGCCCCAGTCCCGCCATTTCGTACTGGACACCGGGCGGGAGGTAATCCGCTTTGGAGACCACATCCAGGGGACCATGCCCCCCAGGGGGCGGGACAACATCCTCCTGTGCGGCTGCAGCACCTGCCGGGGCAAGTCCTCGGACATCAAGGCGGGGCGGATCACCGGCGTGAAGGCCGCCGCCGGCGCCCTGGGCGCCCTTTCGGTGCGGCAGATCATCCCCGCCTCCGGCGGCCAGGACGCGGAGCGCTTTGAGGAGACGGTGGCCCGGGCGGGGGAGGCCCTGCGCTCGGGGGAGCGGGCGGTGACGGAGGCGGACTATCTGGCCGCGGTCCGGGCCGTTCCGGGCATTATCGTGGAAAACTGCCGGGTGCTCACCGGCTTTGATTCGCCGGAGGACAACCGGATCACCGTGGTGGTCCAGGGGGCCGGCCGGGCGGCGCGGACGCCCCGGGCCGCCTATGAGCAGAACATCCGCCTGGCGCTGGACCGCCGGCGCATGCTCAACGCCCAGATCCATGTGGTCTGGCCCCGGGCGGTGCGGCTGGTGGTGCGGGGCCGCATCGCCGCCGCCCCCTACTACCACGACGCGGAGGCCCTGGTGCGCCGCCGGGTGGAGGAGTTTGTGGCGGAGCTGAACCGGACCTTCGGCGCGGTTTTGAGCTACGGGGAGCTCTACTGCGCAGTGGATCTTCTGGAGTGCGTGTCCCGGATCGACGCGCTGAGCGTGGAGCCCATCGGGGACTTCCTCTCCAGGACCCGCACCGACGACATTGTGGTTCCCCCCAACAGCATCTATGAGATCGAGCGGTTTGAGCTGAGCTTTACCGGCAGCCTGTAGCCGGGGCAGCAAGGAGGTGGGGCAATGGCCTCAGGGACAAAGTACTTCTTATACAACCGGCCGGCGGACTGGCGGCGGGGCGGCTTTCTGGAGGGCCTGACGCCGGGGGAGGAGGGACTGGCCCTTCCGGGCGGCGGCAGGGGGAGCTACGCCTCCCTGTCCCTCGACACCCTGGAGGCGGGGACCGTGTGGCACCGGCTGCGGCTGGAGGCGGAGATCCCCGGAAACGCCCAGCTGCAGCTCTACCTCTACTGCAGCGACGAGGACCAGGTCCCCCCCGCCCTCCGGCGGGAGGGGCTGGAGGAACAGCGGCTGGACGAGTGGATGGCCCAGGCGGCGCCCCAGGCGCGGGAGCAGTTTTTCAAGACCTGGGGCCAGGGACCCTTTGAGGATCCCGGGGACATGACCCTCTACGGCTTTCAGGGCCGATACCTCTGGTTTTATCTGGCCCTTGCCAGCTACGGCGGGGAGGAGCTGCTGGTGCGGAGCGTCCGCATCGAGTTTCCCCGGGTGGCCTTTATCGACTATCTGCCCCAGGTCTACCGGGGGGCCGACAGCATCAATTCCTTCCTGGCCCGGCTGATCAGCGTCTTCCAGTCCCCCTATGTGGACCTGGAGGACGACATCGACCAGATGCCCCGGCGCTGTGACCCGGCGGTGGCGCCGCCGGAATTTCTCCAGTGGCTGGCGGACTGCCTGGCCGTTACGGACCGGCATTTGTGGAGCGAGGAGCGGCTGCGGGTGTTTTTGAAAAACGCCGTGCGGCTCTACCGGATCAAGGGGACCCGGCAGGCGCTGGGGCAGGTGATCGAGCTGTACACCGGGAAAAAGCCGCTGATCATCGAGCAGTTTGAACCGGCGGCCTGCCAGGTGTGGCGGCGGGACGCCGCGGCCCTCCGGCGGCTGTACGGCGCCAGCCGGTATACCGTCACCGTGCTGATGCCCGGCGGGTGGGACGGACCGGACGACTACGCCAAGCTGTGGAAGATCATAGAGGCCTTCAAGCCTGTGGACGCCATCTGCAACCTGGTGTTTATGAATGAGGAGATCATATTGGGACAGCACTGCTACCTGGGGATGAACGCCAGGATCGGCAGGAGCAGGGGCCTGGTGCTGGACGGGACCGCCGCCTCCAGCGCGCCATATCTGGCCGAATCTGTGACGGGAGGAACAAAAGATGAACAATCTGCAGTATAGTGCCGGCGAGCGCAACCGCTATTTCTACGGAAAGCTGATGACTGTCCGGGATTTTGAGGACGAGCAGACCTACTTCAACGACAAGCGCCGCCTGGGCAACCGCATGCTCCACGGCGCCGGCGTGGCGGCGGGGCTGGGGGTGCTGCTGGTGGACAACCAGACCTTCTCCCTGGAGGCAGGCATGGCCCTGGACTATCTGGGCCGGGAGATCGTGGTGCGGGATCCCTGCGTCAAGCGCATCAGCGCCATCCGGGGCTTTGACCAGATCCGGGAGAGCGGCGACGTGTATTTGGGGATCGCCTACCGCGAGGAGCCCTGCGAGGGGACCTTCTCCGTGGCCGGCTCCGGCGAGGGAAATGGCGTCAGCCAGGAGTTTAACCGGGTGCAGGAGGGGTATGAGCTGTTCCTCACCACCCGGGAGCCCAACCGGGCGCTTTTGGGCGTGGACAGCGTGCTCTACGACCTGCGCCGTCTCTACGATCAGGAGGGCGTGCGCATCACGCTGCAGATCCCCCGGTATGTCAACACGGACGACGCGTTTACCGTCCGGGTGCTCTTTGAAAAGCGGGACGTGTCCGCGCCGGTGCACTTCTCCTTCCGTCTGGAGAGCGATATGTTCCGGGGACCGGGGGGCGAGCGGTTTGTTGAGGTGGCCTATGACGAGACCGAGGTGACCACCCACAAGGACGTGACGCTGGAGTACGCCATGGACTGCGGACCGGTGCGGGACGACTACACGGAGATCCGCGTCCCTGTGGAGCATTTCTCCCTCACCCTGGGTACTAAGGCGGCGGAGGGACTTGAAAAGGAACTGGTCCAGGCGGTGGAGGTGACGGCGCGTCCGCTCCGCGAGGTGGTGCTGGAGGCCTACTATACCCGCCACTTTGACGAGCTGCTCACCGCCCGGGAGGACCAGGCCATCTATCTGGCCAAGTTCCACATTGTGGCAAATCAGAGCGCCTTCTTCATTGAGAAGGTGACCCGCAACCCCTTCCACCAGTATCTGCCCAACGTCCAGCTGCTGGAGCTGCTCCAGGGGCTGGAGCGCCCGCAGGTCCGCCCCCAGGCGGACAGGGACGCCCTCCGGCGGGACGGCGCCGGCCAGGAGGCGGCTGCGGACCCGGCACCCCGGCGGACCGCAGGCGGGGTGGAGACGGTGGTGCTGGGCGTCTCTCCCAAGGTGGGCCGGACCTACTTCTCCCACGAGTTCATCCACGGGCTGGGAGCCGGCAATCTCTGTGTGGTTGTGGCGGTGGAGAATGCGGAGGATGTGAGCCGCAGCGAGACGCTGGTGTTCGGCGACGGGATTTTCACCGCCGAGGAATTTTCCCTGGCCGCCCCGGCCTGCGCCGTGGGGGCCATGGTCAATGTGAAGAAGGGGACGCTGCAGCTGGGGCTCAAGCTGCTGGAGCGGACCGCCCAGCAGAATATCCGCCTGCGCTGGTGGGCCTGGCGGCCGGAAGAGGAGCAGGGGGAGAAGGAGGAGCTGGCCGACGCGGTGAAGGTGGTCATCACCCCCAACACCGCAAACCTGGAGCCGCTGCAGCAGGTGCGCTTTACCGCCCTGGTGGAGGGCAGCGCCAGCCAGGAGGTCAACTGGAGCGTGGTGGAGAAAAACGGCGGCAGCATTGACCGCAACGGCCTGTACACCGCGCCGCCCACTGAGGGCGTCTTTGAAATTCAGGCCCAGAGCGCCAAGTTCGGCAATGACAAGGCCAGCGCCTATGTCGTTGTAAGCAAGCTGTGACGGCAAGAAATGCCCCGGATGGGGCGGATCTGGCCGCAGGGGAGGTGAACATATGCCGGAGACACAGATGATCCCCACCTTCCAGTATCTGGGGACCCTGGAGCAGTCGCTGCATCTGACAGCCCAGGTGGCAAAGCACCCGGGGAGTGAAGAGCTGCTGCTGGTTAACCGCATTCCCCACTGTGAGGAGAGCCGGGAATTTTTCCGCGACTTGTACAGCAGCTTTCTCCACCGGCCGGAGCGGTCCGACTTTCTGGAGATGTTCAGCATCCATCAGGATTTCTACGCGGTGTTCCGCTACAACGAGGGACCCAGCCTCCTGGAGCTCTATGACGGCTGCCCTGGGGCGGCGGGAAAGCGGCTGCGGCTGCTGACTGCGGCGCTGTTCCAGGTCCAGGTTGCCGCGGGGGAGTTCCCGGCGGCGGTGGTGTGCAGCCTGCTCCAGCCGGAAAACCTGCTCCTGGACGACGAGGAGAACATCCGCCTGCGCTATCTGCTCTGCCCGGAGTTTCTCCTGGACGGGGCGGCATGCAGCGTCTGGGACGAGGCGGCGGCGCTGATGGAATTTCTGATGGGCAGGGAGCTGAAAAAGCCCTACCACAAGGCCCTGCGGACCATCTACAAAAAGTGTGCCGCCGGGCTGTATCCCAGCCTGCCGGCCATGATCAGCGAGCTGGAGCACGCGGCGGAAAATCTGGCGGAGACGGGGCCCATCCAGGCGCTGAAGGCATTTGTCCTGCGGAAAAAGGCCCGCATCGTGCAGATCTCCTGGATCGGCATGGTGGCGCTTTTGGCCTGCCTTGTGATCTACCTCGTCACGGAGCTGACAAACCAGCAGACGCTGGAGGTTTCGGCCATCTCCGACATCGGCACCATCACCTATGTGGCGTCCCAGGACGAGGACGGCGACAGCATGCAGCTGACAGACCCGGCCGACGAAACCGGGGGCGGAGACATCACGTTTTCCAGTCTGCCGGATCCGACGGCGGAGCTCAGCTCCGAGGACTATATCGTCCAGCCGGGGGATACGCTGGCCTCCATCTGCGCCGGGTACTATGGATCCGCCGCCTATGCCGAGCTGGTGGCCAGTTTCAACGGGCTCCAGACTGACGAGACGCTGGACGCGGGCAGCATCCTGCTGATGCCGCTGCGGGACCAGCTGGCCCAGTATCTGGAATAATAGCAGTGCCCGGCGGCCTGCCGCCGGGACAGGGAGAGACCGGCATCCATCCGGATGGGGGGAAGGCCTTGTATGAAATGGATAAAAATTAGTGTCATTGTGGTCCTCAGCGCCCTGGTCTGCGCTTGGTTTGCCGCGTCAGGCCAGCAGGTGGCGGTGGACGGCACGGAGGACTTTGCCATCGATCCCAGCGGGAACCTGTACCTCCTCTCTGACGAAGGGGAGCTGACCAGGGTGTCCCCCCAGGGGCGGCGGCTGTGGTCCGTCCAGCTGGACCGGGAGGATGAGGACGGCAATGCCATGCGCTATCTGGACCTGATCGCCGATGGCAGCGGCAGCCTGTATATTGCCGCACAGACCTATGAGCGGCGGGTGGACGCCGCCGGCGCGGTGCAGGACGTTATCCTCACCGAGGAGGTCCAGACCTGGAGCAGCGACGGCGTGCAGCAGGACAGCGTGCTGCGGGTGGATAAGACCACCCTCTCCCAGTACAGCACGTCGGCTTATATCCAGAAACTGCAGATGCAGGGGGAGACGCTGCTGGCGCTGTGCTGCGATCAGGGCCGCTTTGACGTAATTGCGGCCCAGCCCTACAGCGAGGAGCCGGCAGCGGTGATCGCCAGCTATGACCTGGGAGATGCGGCAGAGGAAGTGGAGGACTGCGCCGCCCTCTCCGACGGGACGCTGGTCTACAGCACCAAGGGCGGCGGCCTGGCCGCCGTCTCCCCGGACGGGACCAGCCTGGATCTGAGCCAGCTGGCCGGCCAGGGGAGCCTTCCGGGGCAGCTGTCGGCGGATGAGACCGACCGGGTGTATTTTATGGACCGGAGCAACGGCGTGCTCTACGCCCTGGATCTGGCGGCCTACACGGTGGAGCGGCTTTACAGCCCGGATACTGTGGTGGACGCGGAGACAGGGGCCGTTTTCAGCCAGCTGCAGGGGGCCTTCGCCGTGGGGAACGGGGACTTCTGCGCCGTGTCCATTGACGGCGGGAGCCTTCTGTGGGCGCGTTTCGGCGCGCAGTCCTATGTCATTTCCTCCGTTTATAAGGGCTGGAGCGCGCTGGAGATCGCCAAGGCGGCGGGCGTGTTTCTGGCCGCGGCAGCTTTGCTCACCCTGGCCGGGTGGGTTTTGGGGCGGCTCTTCCGCCGCTCCCGGCTGACGGGGAAGATCCTTCTCCGTTTCCTCCCTGCCCTGGCACTGGTGCTGGCGGCTCTCTCGGGGACGCTGCTGGGCCTCCTGGCGGCCCAGCAGGATGCGGCTCGGCAGGACAGCCTGTCCGCCGCGGCCAAGGCCGGAGCCAGCCGGATCGACGTTTCCGCGCTCTCCCTTTCGGAGCTGTGCGGCTATGACGCCGGCGGGCGGGAAGGGCTGCAGGGGCAGCTGAGCAGCGCCGGCAGCTACGCCGGGGAAATCTCCGGCGCGGCGGACGTGGGGCTGGTCCTCTATGTCCTGGACGGGGAGAGTGCCTATGCGGTCTGTGCCACCCTGGACAGAGACGCCTTTGCCACAGCCAGCTACCTGGCGCCGCTGTCCCTGGAGATGCCGGCGGACGCGGCGGCAGCGGTCATGGACTGTGCCGAAGGGGGCGGTTTGGTCTCCTTCCGCCGGGGCGGCGTGGATTATGTCAGCTATGTGGAGCCCATTGTATCGGCCGACGGCGAGACTATAGGGCTGATGGAGGCCCGGATGGAGCGGCGGTCCGCCCTCAGCGCGGCGCTGGACCGCAGCCCGGCCTTCTATGCTGCAGCTGCGGCTGCGGCGGGGGTCGTGGTGCTGCTGGCAGTGCTGCTGGCGGTGCTGATCGGGGCCTTCCGTCCGCTGAAGGAGCTGAGCCGCTGCATCGGGGAGATCAGCGCCGGGCGCTGGAACGTTCAGGCAAAGATCACCTCCCGGGATGAGCTGGCGGACATCGCCATGAGCTTTAATCAGATGACGGAAAAGCTCAACCAGTACATCTCCAACATGGTGCTGCTGAACAACGAATACATCAAATTCACCCCCCGGGAGCTGTTCCAGCTGATGGGCAAGACCAAGGTCACGGACCTGCAGCTGCGGGACAAGAGCGTCCGGGATATGAGCCTTTTGTATGTGAATTTCAGCCTGGGCGGGGAAAACCTGGGAAGCGAGGCATACTTCGCCCTGATGAACGAGAGCTTTGACAAGATTTTCGACGTGGTGGACATCAACCACGGCATCATCGAGCACTTTGACGGCTCGGGCATGCTGGCCCTGTTCCCCTTCCAGGTGCGGGACGCGCTGAACACCGCCATCGCCCTGAAGGAGACCATGGCCCGGGAGAACAGCGCCGTGGAGCTGAAAATGCTGATTTCCGCCGATGAGACGCTGGTGGGGGTGGCGGGCAACCAGAAACGCCAGACCATCACCGCCATCTCCCGCACCATTATGGATATCTACGCCCTCACCAGCCTGATGGATGAGATCGGCACCCGCTACATCATCACCCGCCAGGCGGTGGAGCAGATCGGAGACAGCTTTTACTTCAACTGCCGGGAGATCGGCGCCGGGGATACGGGGCGGGAGAGCCTCTACGAGTTCCTGGACGGCATGGACACCTATGAGAAGAAACTGCACCTGGTGACCAGGGAGGCCTTTGAGCAGGGGATCCATGACTACCAGCAGGGGCGCTACTTCACCGCCCGCAAGCACTTTGCCGATGTGCTGCAGACCAACGAGCGGGACACGGTGGCCATGTACTACCTCATGCTCTGCGATTCCCACCTCCACACAGAGGCGGCGCTGAGCCGGTAAGCGGGGAGGAGGCGTACCATGAATTTCAATCTCTTTGGCCAGATCTCCAAGATCGTCGGGCGCCAGATCACCAACATCACAAAAAAGATCACCCGCACGGCGAAGATGCTGGCAAAGCCCTTCGTCTATCTGAACACCTACGTCCGCAACCAGGTCAAATCCATGACCCGGCGGCCCTCCAGCAAGGCGGACTATGTGCGCTTTGGCACCATCTACCTCTCCAAGCGGTTCCTGGGGCTGAGCGTGGTGGCGGTTGTGCTGGTGGTCACAGCCTTCACCACAGTGATCTACCCCTGGCTGGAGGGGCGGCTGTGGACCCCCACCATCCTCCTCAACAGCGAGAAGATGGCGGGCTACACCGGCCCGGCCCGGATCCGCAACGAGATGGGGACCATCATCTACTCCGGAGATGTGTCCTCCGGCCAGCTCACCGGTTCCGCCTCCCAATATGACACGGAGGGGCAGCTGGTGTATACCGGGGAGTTTCTCAACGCCGCCTACAACGGCTACGGCTCCCTCTATGTGGACGGCGTGCTGCGCTACGAGGGGGATTTCTCCGACAACCTCTATGACGGCGAGGGACGGCTCTATGACGAGAACGGATCCCTGATCTACCAGGGCGCCTTTTCCCAGGGGATGCGCAGCGGCCGGGGCATGGAGTACCGCCCCGACACCCACACCCTTCTCTACTACGGCGACTTTGCAAACGACCTGTGGGAGGGCAGCGGCGTGGTCTACAAGGAGGACGGCACCACCGTCCGCTACCGGGGGGACTTTGTGGCCGGGCTCTATGAGGGAGAGGGCAGCTACTATGAAAATGGTGTGCTGGTCTACCAGGGCCAGTTCTCCCAGGGCCTCTACGAGGGTACCGGCACCCTCTACGACGAGGACGGCAGCATCCTCTACCAGGGGGCCTTTGTCCAGGGGCAGCGCCAGGGCTCCGGCACCGTCTACGATACGCTGGGCTCTACCGTCTACACGGGGGAGTTTCTGGACAACAGCGTCAACTACATGGGCTACCTGGGGGCCACGCCGGAGGACATCGCCGCCGCCTTCGGAAGTCCGGGGTATACGACGGTGGAGGGGGAGTACCAGGTGCTGACCTATCTGAACCTGGGCGCCGCCTTCCTCTGCCGCAGCGATGAAACAGGGCTGTATACCTGTCAGCGGGTGCTGACGGATGTGGACGAGGGGTTTCTGGATATTACCCGGGACACCACGGAGGAGGAGCTGGGCTCCCTGCTGGGGGAGAGGTTTTCCACGCTGACCCTGGAGCTGACGGCGGAGCGGTCCGCAGCGGCCGGCCAGCTGTCTCTGGAGCTGCCGGAGAGCGGCCGGGTGGACAAGTATCTCATGAGCAGCTACTACATCAAGCTCTATTATGACGCCGCGGGGGAGAAGATCCTGGCGGTGGAGTGCGGAAACTACTGAGAGGAGGAGAGACTGTGCGAAAAGAGAAGACAAAGGCGTGGTTTCTGCTCCTTGTGAGCCTTATCACAGCGCTGTCCATCCTGTGCGGGGCGGCCCTGGCGGCCTCCGGCGGGGATGCCAGCGGCACGCTGGCCCCCGACGCAGGGGAGGAGGACCAGGACGGGACGTCCACAGACGGCGGGACCGGGGACACCGGTGATGGGAGCGGAGAGACGGGAACGGATGGGACCGAGGAAAACGGTGAGACCGGAACCGAGACCGAGACCGAGCCGGAGCCCACCCTGGAGGAGCTGCGGGACGAGCTGATGGCCATCTTGGGCACCGGGGAGGAGACGGCGGCCATCCAGAGCAATATTGACCGCCTCATCGCCCTGGGGGATCCCAGCGGCACGCTGCGGACCTATCTGGAGGGGATGATTCAGCTCCACCAGCTCCGGTATGAGCAGGAGCAGCTTCAGGCGTCTCTGGAGCAGCTGGAGACCGCGGACGAGGCCCTGGGGGCCATCGGCCAGGCGGTCACCGCCATGGAGAACCCCGACGAGGCGCTGCGCCGGGTGGAGGAGGAGATTAGCGACCAGGCGGCCCGGCTGCTGGAGCAGGCGGAGTATGACGGCACCGGGGATCTGGCTGCGCTGGTGACCCAGGCCCTCAGCTACCTGGACAGTGAGGCTGCCGGGGCGGACAGCGCCGATATGGCGGCGATCCTGCTCTTTGCGGGCCTCCGGGACGGCGAGTTCCTAAACGACGCGGGGCTGGTGACGGCGGAGGACGCCATCGCCTCCCACTTCTCCAATATCCTCAGCCGCTACGCCGGGCTTTCCGCCCGGGACCGGCAGAATCTGGAGAGCGCCTCTGAAAATATTGCCGGCCGGGCCAACAACGCCCAGTCCATGGATCCGTCCGTCCTGGCGGCGGCGGGGGACAGCCTGGCCCTGACGCTGCCGGTGTTCACCTACAGCGACACCATCATGATCTCCCTGGAGGACGCCGCGGCGTTTCTGGGCGGGGAGGTGGTGGAGATGGCGGACAACGCCACTGTGGTGATCCAGGCCCCCG
>CAJFPI010000021.1 GCA_904398675.1 uncultured Oscillospiraceae bacterium | reverse complement strand
GGGCATTTGTTTTGGAGTTGTTTGCAAATTTTCCGGAAAACGGCAGCATAGCTCCGCTACAAAATGACCTGCAGGGAAAATATGCCGCTCTTCTGCTCAAATTGATACGTCGCGCCGTATTTCCGGCAAAAAGCGGCAATGGACCGCGCGCCATAGCCATGCCCCTCCTGCCTGGATACGGGCAGACCGCTCTCATCAAAGCACACGGTTCCGGCGCAGGGGTTGGAGATTTCAAACATGAGGCTCGGATAGGCGATCACCCTGCAGCGGACAACCCGCTCCCGCCCCTCCAGCAACCCGCAGGCATGAATGGCATTTTCCAGCGCATTAGCAAAGACCAGGGCCAGCTCCCCCTCGTCTACCGGGAGAGACGCAGGCAGCGATATCTCCGCCTCCACGGAAATCCCCTGGCGCTTCGCCTGGTCAAAATAGGTGGAGAAAACAGCGTCCAGCACCGGCTGGCAGCACCAGCGGATCACCTTCTGTCCCTCCAGCTTTTTTTGCGCCGCGCCGATAAAGTCAAGAGCCTCCTGATTTTTCCCCTGTGCCACCAGCTCCGCCACAGCCTGCAGCCGGTGGCGCAGATCGTGGCGCTCCACCCGGATAGACTCCTCCACAGACTGAATGGCGCGCAGCCGCTTTTGAAACCCCGACAGCCGCAGGCTGTCCAGCGCCGCGCTGTGCCGCGCCTCCATCTCCCGCTGGTAACCGGCAAACAGATAGAGGAAAACCACGTACACCCCCACCATCAGCAGCGACAGCGCCGGCTTGAGGATGGTGGCAAGCCTCGATATGCCGGCAAAGCCGGGAATGAGATAAATGGAGATGCTGTAATAGGCTGCCAGAATCAGGCACATCAGCCACCAGCCCCCATGCAACTGCTGGAACACCCTGCGGGAGAGGGGCCGGAGAAACAGGAGGAGAAACACCAGCACTGCCGCTGTCAGCAGCGCATAGCCCAGGATCAGGGCCCACAGCTGCCTGCCGCAGAGCAGGCAGAACACGACTCCCCCGTGCTGGATCAACAGGCAGAACTGGATGGGGGAAAGAAACCGGAATACCATCTGCCAGCCCCTATGCCGGCTGATCCAGGCAAAAAACAGCAGGTACGGCAGGTGGACCACAGGCGTATAAAAGAGCATCAGGGCCTCCACTCCCATTGTGCGGTATATCAGCAGCTCTGCAGCCAGCACCGGCAGCACCAGCGCATAAGCCAGCAGGAGCGTCCTTTTCAGAGGCAGGCGGCTGTCCACGAAGAGCGACGTCATTCCGGCGCCCAGAATGGTAAAATAGACGAATACCCCAAATCCCATCTGCCCGTCCAACGTCATTTCTCTACCCTTCCCTCTTCCGGTAATCCCGGCGCCGAGCCCTTCTCTTTGACCATACCATGCTTTGTGCTAAGCGTCAAGCGTCGGCGCAGGGGGCATGACCGACAGCTCCCGGCGTCACCACAGACGGAGCTGGCCGTCCTCCTCCGCCGCCTCCAGCGCGGGAGGCGGCGTCGTCAGCAGACGGGCGGTGCTGTCCGCATCGCGCAGCCACGTTTCCCATTGTCCATCCCGCAGCACCTGCGGCATCCTGTCGTGGACCGGCTCCATGGAGGCGTTGGCCGCGGTGGTGAGAATACAGTATCGCCCATCCTCCCGGTACAGCCCCGCCATATGGAGGACCGTCTCCCCGGGGAGGGAGAAGAGATACCGCCGCCGGGCGGCGTCCCACTCGAAGAACCCGGTGCAGGGAACGACGCAGCGGCGGCGTTTCACCCCCTCCCGAAACAGCGGCTTCTGTGCCGCGGTCTCGACTCTGGCGTTGATAACCAGCCGCTCCCGGACAGGGTAGCCCCACTGGAGCAAAACGGGGCGGATCTGCCCTCCGCCGCCCTGCACCAGCACCGGCGCCGCCATGGACGGCGCGATCTCACCCGGCCGCCAGGCCCCGGGGCCATAGCGGCTGTCGATTGCCCGGGTGATCCACCGGATCTCTTCACAGGAAATGTTGGTAAACTGGTAGCGGCCGCACATTTTTGATCATCCTCCACAGAAATTCTCTGATTCTGCCGTTTTCCGCATCTCCACCCCGGCAGCCATAAATTCATTTATAAAGTATTGTTTTCCTCTTGACATATGTCCGATATCGGATATAATATATGTACGAAATCGGACAGGGAGATGAGTGGATGCACTACCTGAAAGCAGGACAGTACACCTATCTGGCGGGTGAAATCAACGCCCTCTACCACGAGGCGGCGGTGAAGATGGGCGTCTCCGACAGTGTCCAGAACATATTATATGTGATGCGGGAAAAGGGGGACCGGTGCCTGCAGAGCGAGATCTGCAAGCTGACCGGCATCAGCCGCCAGACCATCAACTCCGCGATCCGGAAACTGGAGCAGGACGGCATCGTCTGTCTGGAGCAGGGTAAGGGGCGGAACACCATCGTCTGCTTGACGGACCGTGGAAAGCAGTTTGCATCGGAAACCATCGATCCCCTGTTTGAAATAGAAAACCATATTTGGATGGAGTGGACGGAGGAGGAGCAGGAGCAGTATTTGACGCTCACCGCAAAATACCGCGACGGGCTGGAAAAATACCTGAAAGCGCTCCTGTGACGCCCGCTCCGCATAAAGGAGCCAATCACCATGAACAGAGAAAATAAGCGAAAGCAATACGAAAAGGGGTACTATAAAACACACAGCTGCACGGACAGCTTTACCTGCAGGGTGTGCGGCCGCCCGGTGGTGTCCGCCGGCGCCGGCAGCAGCCACCGCAACCACTGCCCCAACTGCCTTTGCAGCCTGCACCTGGATCTGGAGCCGGGGGACCGGGCGGCGGACTGCGGCGGCATCATGGACCCCGTGGGGGTGTGGGTGCGGAAAAACGGGGAGTGGGCCGTCATCCACCGCTGCCGGAGATGCGGCCATCTCAGCTCAAACCGGGTGGCGGCGGACGACAACCCCATGAAACTGATGTCCATCGCCATGCGGCCCCTGTCCCAGCCCCCCTTCCCCCTGGAGCGCATCGAGGAGATGACGGCGCTGATGGGAGGAGAGGGGTGCCTCCGCAGATAGCTCACCGGCCGATGGCGTTCTCCGCTGCGTCGTCCCCCAGCAGGGGTTTGGAGAATTTAAAGTGGAAGTTGTGCATGCCCTCCCTGGTATAAAAGCGGTGGGTATCGGTTCTCAGCTGGTTGCAGGCCACCTCGATCTGGAGACAGCCCAGCTCCTCCGCCAGGCGGCAGGCGGCGGCAAACAGCTCACGCCCGATCCCCAAATTTCTGCAGGCGGGATCCACCACCAGCTCCAGGATCTCGGCGATCCGCCCCGCGTGGTGCAGCTGCCCCTCCACACGCAGGTTCAGCACCCCCGCCACGCGTCCGTCCCGCTCGTCGATCAGGCAGTGATACAACCGGCTTTGGGCCTGCTCCCGGTAGATTTCCGCAAACTGCGCAAAGGGCAGCTCCCTGGCCTCCATGTCGCAGATCAGGCGGTACACCGCCCGGCAGTCCTTCTCCTCCGCGTTTCGAATCATAAAGACGACACATCCTTTTTCTGACTTCCCGGCCGCCGTCCCCGGCAGGGGGCGCACGGCAGACCTGGCGGCATTATACCATATTTTTGACGGGAGCGGGAGGGGGTACGCCCTCTTTTCTGACAGCGGCACTGCCCGGGAGCACAGGGTGCACGCCGGCGGAGTCTGACAAAAGAGATACTGTATGGACTCGGCGCATCTTTTTCCGATGTGCCGAGTCCTGTTTATCGCCCGCCGCCCCATTTCATACGGGACGCTGTGTCCATATGTTCCCGGAAATACTTTGCTTCTTCTGTATGAAAAGCAGATGAAATTTTCCATATTCACTATTGACAAAAGAAAAAATATGGTTTAAAGTATCGTTCGCATCCGAACAAATTATTTGATAATGGAGATTTTCTGCAATGGTACGGGACTGTGGCGCGTGGATCAATCTGATGTCACACACGGTAAAAAAACGGCTGAACGCAGGGCTGGCGAACCTTGGGGTTACCGGCGTACAGAGTCAGGTCATGCACTTTATCATGGCACGCTGTTCCAAAGGACCAGTCTTTCAGCGGGACGTGGAGGACGCCTTTGACCTGAGCCGCTCCACCGCCGCGGGCATCCTCAATCAGCTGGAGCGCAGGGGGCTGATCCGCCGGGAGGGCGTGGCGGAGGATGGCCGGCTGAAGAGCCTGATTCCCACACAGCAGGCCGTAGCGCTGCAGGAAGAGGTCCATGCCTGTATTCAGGAAATTGAGGCGGAGATGACGAAAAACATCTCGCCGGAGGAACGGCAGCAGTTTTTGGATATCCTGTCCAGGATGTATCAGAATCTGAGCGAATGAGAGGATGCGCTGCTCAGATTTCCTGCGGCCGCCGGCGCAGCGGCACTCCCGCAGCAGCGGCGCAGGAAAAGAGAGAAATTTTGTTTGAGCAAAGTGAGATGGGGGTTATGTATGATCAAAACTTTGGCAAAAAGCATACGAGAATATAAAAAGCCGGCGATCCTCACGCCGCTGCTGGTGGTGGTGGAGGTCATCCTGGAATGCATCATCCCCTTCACCATCGCCAACTTGGTGAACCAGATGCAGGCCGGCTGCGGAATGGATGTGGTTGTCCATTACGGCATTCAGCTGCTGATCATGGCGATCGTTTCCCTGGTGTTCGGCGTTGCCGCCGGCAACACCTGCGCCACGGCGTCCACGGGCTTTTCCCGCAACCTGCGCGCCGACATGTTCTACCGCATCCAGGACTACTCCTTTGAGAACATCGACAAGTTCTCCGTGTCCAGCCTGGTGACCCGCATGACCACTGATGTGGTCAACGTGCAGATGTCCTTTATGATGATCATTCGTGTGGCCATCCGCGGTCCCTTGATGCTGATTTTCTCCTTCATCATGGGCTTTGTCATGGGCGGCAGCCTTGCCATGATCTTCCTGGTCACCATTCCGCTTTTGACGGTGGGGCTGGTGCTGGTCATCCGCAAGGCCACGCCGATCTTCCGCCGGGTGTTCCGGAAGTACGATGCGCTGAACGACTCCGTGCAGGAAAATGTCCAGGCCATGCGCGTGGTGAAGAGCTATGTGCGGGAGGACTATGAGAAGAAGAAGTTTGCCGCTGCGGCGGAGGATGTATGTAAGGATTTCACCCGCGCCGAGCGCATCATGGCCCTGAACAGCCCGATGATGCAGTTCTGCGTCTATGCCGGCATGGTGTTTGTGCTGTCCTACGGCTCCTATCTGGTCATCACCAGCCAGGGCCTGTCGGTGAATGTGGGCCAGATGTCCGCCATCGTCACATACAGCTTTCAGATCCTCATGAGCCTCATGATGCTCTCCATGGTGTTCGTCATGATCACCATGTCCATGGAATCCGCCGAGCGGATTGTGGAGGTCCTCACCGAGGAGAGCAGCCTTCATAACCCGGAGAACCCTGTGATGGAGGTAAAGGACGGCTCCATCGACTTTGACAGTGTCAGTTTCAAGTACTCCGCCAAGGCCGAGCGCATGGCCCTGTCCGACATCGACCTCCATATCAAGTCCGGCGAGGTTGTCGGTATTCTGGGGGGCACGGGTTCCTCCAAGTCCACCCTGATCCAGCTGATTCCCCGGCTGTACGACGTCACTGTGGGCGCGGTGAAGGTGGGCGGCGTGGATGTGCGCCAGTACGATTTGGAGACGCTGCGCAACAACGTGGCTGTGGTGCTGCAGAAGAACGTGCTGTTCTCCGGCACCATCAAGGACAACCTCCGCTGGGGCAACCCTGATGCCACTGACGAGGAGATGGTGGAAGCCTGCCGTCTGGCCCAGGCGGATGAGTTCATCCAGCAGTTCCCGGACAAATACGACACCTGGATCGAGCAGGGCGGCACCAACGTCTCCGGCGGGCAGAAACAGCGGCTGTGCATTGCCCGCGCCCTGCTGAAGAAACCCAAGATCCTTATTCTTGACGACTCCACCAGCGCCGTGGATACCCGTACCGACGCGTTGATCCGCCAGGCCTTCCGGGAATTTATCCCCGAAACCACCAAAATCATTATCGCCCAGCGGGTGGCCTCTGTGGAGGATGCCGACCGCATCGTGGTGATGGACGGCGGCCGCATCAGCGCCATCGGCACCCACGAAGAGCTTATGAAGACCAGCGCGATCTACCGCGAGGTCTATACTTCCCAGAACAAGGCAGGTGATCATGATGACGAAAAATAAGAACACGCAGACGCCCCCCGTCTCCACAGCCCGGGGGCAGCGGGCGCCCAAGGGCGTTCTGCGCCGTCTGCTGCGCACGCTGTTTGAGTTCTACCCGGTGCTGCTGCCGGTGACGATGGTGTGCATCGTGATCAACGCCGTGGTCAGCGCGGCCCCCGCCATCTTTATGCAGAACGTCATCCAGATCGTGGACGACAATTTCAAGAGCGGCGACTGGTCCGCCGTCTCCGGCAGGATCCTCACCCTTGTGGCGATTCTGGTGGCGATGTATATCGTCAGCCTGATCGCAGGCGCCTTCTATACACAGATGATGGCCATTATCACCCAGGGCTCTTTGAAAAAGCTGCGTGAGAAGATGTTCAGCCACATGCAGGATCTGCCCATCCGGTACTTTGACACCAAGGGTCACGGCGACATCATGAGCTATTATACCAACGACGTGGATACCCTGCGCCAGCTGATCAGCCAGAGCCTGCCCAATATTACCATCTCGGGCATCACCTTGCTGGTTGTGTTCTGCATCATGCTTTACTACAGTGCCATCCTGGCGCTGCTGGTAGTTGTGGGCGTCATCATCATGACGGTTTCCGCCCGGGCCATCACCAACCGCTCCTCCAAGTTCTTCCTGCGCCAGCAGGTCACCATCGCCAACGCCGAGGCCTTTATGGAGGAGATGATGACCGGGCAGAAGGTCATCAAGGTCTTCTGCCACGAG